>CATKAP010000121.1 GCA_949746255.1 uncultured bacterium | reverse complement strand
TGGAGTTCAGACGTGTGCTCTTCCGATCTGTTTAAATACTTTTAAGCCGCATAATAACTTCTTTAAGTTTTTTTCTTTTAAAGCCGTCTACAAGAGGCGAGAGCGCGTTATAGAAATTATCAAGGTCGGCGTTCGTTAAAGTTCCTTCGCGTTTGCCGCGTTCGGCTTCGGCAAGAATAGTATGTAAAATTTGAGTTTCGCTTTTGCCGTTCATTGTTTTTGAAAGCGCTTTTGCAAGTTCAACGGCGGAATTTACGTCGCTTTTTCCGCTTGCGGCGTTATTCGCTGGCTTTTTGTCCGGTTGTTCGTCTGAATAGCTTTTAAAATCTTTCATAAAATCTCCGCATATAATATTAATAACAAAATATGCAAGGAAAAAATTTTATGCAACTTTTAATTATTTTGGCGTTGTTAATGTACGGCGGAAAGTCGGGCGCGCAAAACCTGCTTTCCGAAGTGGCTCCCGTTTTGGAAAGCTTGGGCGGCGAGCAGTTCAAAGAAGCGTTAAAAAACGCGGAAGAAATTTCCACCATGCTTTCGGCCGTGCAGAGTTTAACGGGCGCTCCGGATTTTTCGGCTACCGAATCCGAACAACCTGAAGCAAAAGCAAATACCGAATTTCCGGCAATAGCCTTCCCGCTTGCGCCTATCAGCAACGTTGCCGACAAACAGATTACATATTCTCTTTCAAAATACATAAGCGAAAATTAGTTTGTCAACAACCGCGCTTATTGCGCGGCTGTTAGACGCTAAATCAATCGATAAGGGTGGAATACAATAGAAATTTAAAGTTGATTTTTTTTAGTCGCTGTGATATAATAAATTCATGAAAGCGGGAATTACAACTTCCTGCCTGTTTCCGTTAAAAGAAACCGAGCAGGCAATTACAACTTTAACCGAACTCGGCGCGGAATATATAGACGTTAGATTGAATACGTTTTACGAGTACAGACCGGAATTTGCCCGTCAGGTCGTTAGTTGCGCCCGTAAGCCTGAGTTGTATTCCGCACAAGTAAACGCTTTAAATTTCGAACCGCAGTTATTCAGTTCATCGCGCAGAGTGCGTGGGGACGGATTTTATTGGCTTGAACAGGTGTTGCGTTCGTGCAATTTATTAGGTATTAAAAATTACGCTTTCAACGGATTGGTTGCATGCGAGCGCGCAAACGATTTTGACGGTTGGGCGGCATATATAGGCAGAATAATCGAATTTTGCTCGCGGTACGGAATGCGTTTTTGCATGAAAAACCATTGTAACGGTTTGTTTGACAGAGCGGATATTTTCAAAGAATTAAAAAACCGTTGCCCCGGACTTAGCGGTGCGCTTGACGTTAAACAAATCAAGCTGTCGGGAGGTTCCGAAAAAGCTTATTTAAAAGATATGTCGGGGGCAATTTCACACGTCTATATTTCGGATTCGTACGGCGCAGATAAAAACGATATTAAAGAACTGTTACAAATGTTGCGGGACGATGGATTCGAAGGAGCGGTTTTTATGGATATCGAGAATTGGAACGGCAATATTGCCGAACTAAAACGTTCTTTCGAATATTTAAGAGAAATAATAAGCAATATATAATTCAATATGCGCCACCGGGTGCTTAATGCTGAAATGAAAAATCAGGCATTTTAATTCTTTTCGTTAGGTCTTTGAAGAAAGGAATTAAAGTGCCTTTTTAAACTGTTTATGAAAAAGTTTTTAAAAAGTTTTAATTTATTTGAAATAATTCTGTTTACTGTATCCATTCTCGCAGTTATAATTTCGTTTTTTGCCTGCGGTAATACTGAATATCTGTATCTTGCCGCATCGCTGATAGGGGCGGGAATGCTTATCTTTATCGCGAAGGGAAATTTTATCGGGCAGATTTTAGGCGTGGCGTTCGCTGTGCTTTATGCAATAATATCCTGGTCGTATAAATATTACGGTGAAATGGCCACATATTTGTTTATGTCGTTGCCGAGTTGTGCGGTTACGCTTATAATTTGGCTAAAAAATCCTTCCGCAAAAGGGAAAGAGGAAGTAAAAGTAAACAAAATTTCTTTTAAAGAATATATATTTATGGCAGGTCTTACAGGTTTGGTAACGGTTGCTTTTTATTTTGTGCTTAAAGCTTTTAACACTAATAACCTTATTGTAAGCACTGTTTCCGTGCTGACAAGTTTTGCGGCGGCGTATCTTCAGTTTCGCAGAAGTCGGTTTTACGCTTTGGCTTATACGGCAAACGATATAGTTTTAATAATACTTTGGAGTCTTGCAAGCGTTGAAAATTTGGAATATATTGCAATGGTAGTTTGTTTTTCGGTGTTTTTCGCCAATGATATTTATGGGTTTGTAAATTGGACGCGTATGCTGAAAAAACAAAATGTTTGCGAACCGGAACGCCCCGCGCCGTTATAATGTATATCAATATGTTATATAACGAATATAAAAAATTTTTTTAGATTCTTAATAAAAATGCTTGTCAAACCGCAAGCATTTTTCGGCAAAGCAATTAAAAAACTTTTTAAAAAAATTATTAAAAATGCTTGACAATACATTTATTGTTTGTTAAGATATATAAGCTGTCTACTCAGACAGCAATGTTTTTCTTTTGAAAAACCCTCAACTTAGGATTGAGGAAACGAAGACTGACAACTGCATAGAAGAGAAGAAAGAAAGAGTACAAAAAGGCAAAAGAAGATTAATTCTAGAAGGTTAAT
>CATKAP010000120.1 GCA_949746255.1 uncultured bacterium | reverse complement strand
GCCCATGGAAGAGATGACCTGAAAGTGTCGCACCCAAAACTGAATTCTTCTCTTTTTGTCCCTACTACATGAACAAGGAGGAAAACCAAAATGCAAAACAATTCTCAGGGTCGTCGTGATCGTGTCGATCCGAAGATTGCACCGACTCATGAAGAGCCCAATAGTCGAGGCCTTCGTGTTGAGGCGCATCCGGTTGACGAGGCCGCTCCTGCTGAGGTGATGAAAACTTTTACCGCCGGTGTCGTCACTGACTGTATGAGGCTCTATGTTCGGAAAGACCCGTCCGCCGACGGGGAAGTCGTGACTGTCATTGACTGCCTTTCCAAGGTCATGGTCGACATGGATGCTTCCACTGATGAATTTTACAAGGTCTGCACGGCCTCCGGCGCTGAAGGCTTCTGCATGAGGAAGTACATCGCCCTTAAGAGATAAGGAGGTGTCATTCCATGGAGATGACCGAAAGTATTCTGACCTCCATCAAGAAGCTGCTGGGCATCGATGAAAGCTATAAGCACTTTGATCCCGATCTCATCATGCACATCAACAGCGTGTTCTCGATTCTGACACAACTGGGTGTCGGCCCGCCTAACGGTTTCTCCATCACCGGTGATACTGAGAAGTGGGATAGCTTTATCGCCAAGGACCCAGACAACTTTTCCCTCGTAAAATCCTATATGCATCTTAAGGTTAAGCTGCTATTTGATCCGCCGCTCGGCTCCGCTGTTATTGAGTCTATCAATAAACAGATCAGTGAGTTTGAGTGGCGGCTTAATGTTGCGGCCGAATCGAATTGATGAATTTAGCAGAGAGGAGGAAATTCAAAATGGAACTTTACCATCATGGAATCAAAGGCCAGCGATGGGGCGTTCGCCGTTATCAGAATGCAGACGGGTCTTTGACTGCTGCTGGCCAAAAGCGATATGATCGGGATATCCGTGAGAACAATGCCAAGAAGAAGGAGAACCGGGCCATTATCGACGGCCCTGATCCGAAACGTTGGGTAACCGAAGACTTAGATCGTTCCAAGCAAGTTGTGGATGCTCATTCCGATTTAGTGAAAGAGTTGAAAAAACTTGAGCAGACAACAACGCCAAAGCCTACGACTAAGAGGCTCGACTTGTCGAAGATGAGCGACAAAGAACTTCGGGATCAAATCAATCGCGAGCTTTTAGAACAGCAGTACAACAAATTGCTTGCTGATACCTCTGCAACACAGGTTTCCAAAGGCCGCACAATTTTGCAGGATACTCTTGACGTTGCCGGGAGTGTTTTGGCTATCACCGGCTCAGCTCTGAGCATTGCATTGGCCATCAAAAAATTAAATGATTAAGGGGTGATCTTATGGAACTGGCCCATCATGGTATCCTAAACCAAAAATGGGGCGTGCGACATGGACCCCCTTATCCTCTTGGCGGAGGAGACTATAGTCCCGCTCAGAGAAAAGCCATCCGTAACAAACGGAAGGCCGGCAACAGTATCTACAACAAGCGGCATTTCGACGAGGTTCTGAAGGCCGACAAAACAACTCTGAGTACCTTGTCCTATGATCGTGATCGCACTAAGAACACTGATATGTTCTATGCGACACATAATGTTCTGGACAAGCATCAGTACAATGCCTTGTTCAATCGGCCTATTCCTAAGACTATATATGATGAGAACGGGAATCCGATTGGAACTGGAAACTTCATGAAGTACCGCATTGACAACTCGCTGAAGAAAGACATCAAAGTTGCCAGTGAAGATTCTGGCGCAGAGGTGTTCAGAGAGCTCTTT
>CATKAP010000119.1 GCA_949746255.1 uncultured bacterium | reverse complement strand
CCGCGAATTCCTTTATACAGTGTATAATACTTGTTTTTACCGGATAAATCTATATTGAACATAATTTAGCTGATATTATAAAATTTTATTTATTTGATTATTCTAATAATATCAGAATATGATATAATAGTCAATGAAAAATTTCAAAATAAAGAGGCTTCAATGAAAAACAAAAAGGCGTTATTTACAACAAAATGGATTGCATATACAGCCATGCTTACCGCGCTTGTGGTTGCAACCACGGCAATCCCGCCCGCGCCCACACCTGCGGGAAACGTTTATTGGTGCGACGGCGCGATTTTTCTGGCGGCTTATCTTTTAGACCCTTTCGCAGCATTTATCGTAGGCGGATTGGGAACGTTTTTGTATGATTTATGCCTGGGCAACGCCGCAATGATGTTTATTTCACTTGTCATACACGGACTACAGTGCGCATTAACTTCGGCATTGTTACATTATGCATTTGCCCGTCTTCCGAAAAAATTTGAACCCGTATGGGCGGGCTTGGCTTCAATCGCGGGCGCGGCAATCGTTATTTTGGGTTATTTTCTAACTTATTGGCTTATTACCGGAAAAGGATACGAATATGCCGTAATGCGCATACCCGGAAACATAATACAGGAAGTTACAGGAATTTCCATAGCCGTTATTATTTGTTACGCCACTACGTTTAAAAAACAACTTATGAAAAACAATCTGCTGCCTGATTTTAAAAACGAAGTTCTGGTAAAAGAAAAACCGTGCGAAGAAAACTCATAAATTATAACCCCGCCGAATTTTTATTCGGCGGGGTTCTTTTATTTTGCTTCCAAAGGCTCTTCCCTTACCTCCACGTCGGAAGTTTTGCGCGGCGATTTTTTAATACGCGCGCGCTTCAGTTTTGAAGTTTTCGACGCAGCCCTTTCGGCAGCTTTTCCCCGGCAGTAAGTCAAATGGTTGGTCGGCTGCCACTCAAACCCTTTTAAAGAACAAAACCTGCTTTGTATAAACAAAGGAAAATACTCGAACATGAATATCGGTTCGTAAAGTAGCGCCGCAATTTTTTCACCTGCGCTAAGCGGCTCGAAAACGTCGCGGTACGCGTACATACACATTGCACCGTAAATAAATTCCAACGTATACATTATTCCGTAAGGCATTATTGCGAGCAATAAAAGACTTTTCAGCCACTCCCCTCCGGTCACAGCGTAATATACGGTAAGCCCGATACCCGTAAACGAAGTAAGAAATGTAACTGCAATAAAAAATATCAGCGGTACAAGCGAATAAAAATACTCGAACTCCCCTTCGGTGGTTTTTCCGCGTTCGCGCGCCGCTTTTTTAATTTGCTTTTTATATTTTCTGTCGCACTGGGAAAAACCCGTTACCCATCTTAAACGGCGCTTGTAGCTGTCTTTATGAGTTACCGCTTCTTCGGTATAAATTACGGCGTAAGGATAATACATCGACGTAAAACCCTTTAAAAAACAATCCATTCTAAGCTCGTAGTCTTCCGTAAGCGTACGATACGGCCAGCCCCCGAGTTCTTTTATAACCGAAGTTCTCAACATCATACCCTGTCCGCACATATTCATCGGAATACCTTTCGCGGTGCGGTAGGAATTAGCCAAATCATCCAATTGCGGATAGGTCATAACCGAACAATTACAATGCAAAGAACGTAATTTTTTCATCCCTAGATAATTTTTTATATCTTTTCTGGAAAGAAAAATCTGACAATCGTGTTCCAACGCATTGTTCAGTTCGTAAACGTAATCGGGCGACAACACAGCGTCGGCGTCTATTATAACGAAAGCGTCGTAACCATCAAGTTTTTCGGGCGTCAAAGACTTAAAATAACCGTCGAGAGCGTCGCCCTTACATTTCTGGTTTTCTACAACAAATACGTTAGCCCCTATTTCCCCGGCAAGTTTTACGGTTAAATCGTTAACGTCGTCCACTATTACATTTACGTCGAAATTTTTATAAGTCTGCCTTAAAATAGAATCGAATAAATCTACTATAACTTCGCTTTCTTTTCGAGCGGGAATTACCAATGAAATTTTGTTTTGTTTTTTTGCAATTTTGTACTTCGGTTTTTTAGACATATAAAAAAACTGCTTTATTTTCGGTATATATACCAAAAGAGCAATTACGCAAAGCGCGCCGTATACAGTTGCAATTATATTTATCATCATAATTAAAGTTCGTTAACCTCGCGCAATAACATTTTGCCGAGCTACCTATTCATTATACTTATTATTTACCGCGCTTGTCAACGAAATTTAAATTATCATAGGTTTTTATGACAAATTTCACATAAAGTTAACGGCATTTTTACCCGATTTTAACTTCAAAACCGCATCTCGCGGATTTAACAACCGCACAAGCAAAAGTCCAGCAGCAAAAACCGATAAAGACAAGCCCCAACCGAACGCAAACTGCGCCCAAATCGGATAGCCCGAAGAATTGGTAAAAAGTCTGACTGTTTCATATACGCTTAAAGGAATAAGAACGGCGGGGCTGAGAAATTTTACCGAAACCCCGAAAAATTTTGAGGGTATTTTAAGTTTATTTGTAAATCTGTTTATTTCGGAAGGCAACGTTTTTCTCTCTTTACCGTAACCGACAAAGATACATTCTATAGTTCCCAAAAGCAAAACGTTATAAAAATTTACAAAACGGTCGCTTATTTCCGCAACCGTTACGGCGGCGGTAGTTGCATAAAAAATACTTATTATCCCGCCCGCCGCGCAAACGCATGCGGCAACCTTTTTTTTGTTTTTTCCGAACTCCGCCGCAAACGGCGAAACGAAGGCTTCCGCCATAGAAACCGCCGATTGCACGGCGAGCATGGTAAGCGAACAATAAAACAGCACTCCCGCAACAGAATTCAATACGGCGTTATTGCCGAAAAGCGAAGCAAGCGCAGAAGGATATACCGCAAACGCAGTTATAATTCCAGATTGACTGATTTGATTTTGCAATCCGCAACCGTACAAAGTCGTGAACATAACTACCGACGCCAGAACCGAAACAAGGAAATCCGCGGCGGCTATAATTAAACTACATGAAAAAATGTTTGTGCCTTCAGGCAGATACGAACCGTATGCGGGCATAATACCCACCGCAACGGAAAGAGAGAAAAACACTTGTCCGAGGGCGCCAAGCCATAATTCCGGCGACGACAAAGCGGTAAAATCGGGCAGAAACAGAGCGCCCAAAGCCTGCAAAGAGTTATCGTACGCAAGTCCGCGCACAGCCATAAACAAAAGCAAAACAACGGGAATAATAACGGTGAATTTCGCCGCGCGGGCAAGCGTATTCGCCCCTCCTCTCAAACACGCGTACATTAAACCCCATACCGCGCACATCAATACGCATACGAGCGGGGATATGCCCGAAATAACCCCGTCCGAACGGGCGGAAAGCACCTCTTTGAAAAAGTATTCGCTTATCTGGCTTTGCATAAGTTCCGCGGAGGAATTTGCAAGAGGCACAAAGTTAATCGCGGCGGCAATCAGCCACCCCGCAAGTCCTGCATATATTATTGCGGTAAACACAGAATTGACGCAAGAAGCCCAACCGAGTCTTTCTCCGCCCCTTACCAACTTTGCCATACATTTAGGCGCTCCTCCCGAAAACTTTCTGCCAAGAGCTATTTCCGCGTTCAACAGAGGAACGCCAAGCAATATGAGCGCCACAAAATATACAAAAAGAAAGGCTCCTCCGCCGTATTTTGCGCACATACCGGGGAACCGCAAAGCGTTTCCAAGTCCCACCGCCGCGCCTATACTTGCGAGAATGAAGCCTCCTTTGGATTTAAATTTTTCCTTTGCCATACGTTATTATATTTTTTATAGACAAATAATATTCCGAAAGCGCAACCGCGCTTTCGGAATAAAAACATACGCTATTATTAATACTTAAAAATTTTAAGCTTCGCCGGAGTCGCCGTAAATACAAATTACGATTTATTGACGGCATATATCGGTTAACACGATTAAACACCCGCATTATCCGCTTATTTATTGTGTTACGGAAAGTATTGCAAGATTAGCTGCAACGTCTATATTGCGCACGACAAACCCTTCCGGAACCTTCAAAAGAACGGGAGCAAAGTTCAATATGGCGCGAACGCCGCAATCCACCAAAACGTCGGCAACGTCTTTTGCGTACTTTGCCGGTACGCATATCACGGCAAGTTTAACGTCGAGTTCACGCGTTTTTTCACGTGCTTCATTAATATCGAAAACAGGCTTCCCGCCTATTTCTCCTCCTATCTTCGCGGAATCGTTATCGAAAGCCGCAACAACATCTATTCCATAATTTCCGAATCCGCCGTAAGATAATAACGCGCTTCCCAATCCGCCAGCGCCGAAAATAGCCGCCGTTTTTCTGTTATTACAGCCCAAATATTCTTCTAAAGCCGCAATAAGCTCCTCACGGACATATCCAACGCGAGTTCTGCCCTGCGCCGAAGTAAACGCCAAATCCTTGCGCACCAAAACTTCGCCCAAAGAGAGCGCGCGGGCTATCGCGCCCGAAGAAATATACTGTTCACCGTTGCCTGAGGTTTTCAAATAATTAAGATAAACCGGAAGCCTTTGCAAACTGGTTACGGGGATATCGCTTTTCATATAACTCCTATTTATTCATAACAAGCGCCGCCGCGCCGTACACGCCGGCTTTATTGCCCAGCGTTGCGCATTCCACTTTTACGGGCGCGTATTCAGAACCGCCGAAAAGTTCTTTATTCAAAAGTTTTTGAAGAGGTTCCGTAAGTTTTTTACCCTGAGCGGCTACTCCGCCGCCGAACATGATAACCTGAGGACGGAATATATTGGCAATGTTTGCAGCGCCGCAAGCAAGATGCTTAATATACCAATCCGCCACTTGTTTTGCGGTGCGGTCGGTAGCCATATATTCGAAAGCTGTTCTGCCGTCGGCAGTATCGTGAGTATAAGTTTTCCACATTTCCGAAGAAGTATCCTCTTCCATAGCCCAACGAGTTCTTTCCGTCAAAGCGCGCGCGGAGCAATATGCTTCGAAACAACCCCGCCTGCCGCAAGTACACCTGTTACCGTCGCGTTCTATTACCATATGTCCGATTTCGGCGCCCGCGGACTTATAACCCTCGAAAAGTTTTCCGTCTATTACGATTCCGCCGCCTACGCCCGTGCCCAAAGTAATGAGCACACTGTCTTTATAACCCTTACCCGCGCCGAATTTAGCTTCACCCAAAGCCGCCGCATTGGCGTCGTTGCATAATTTAATCTTCAAACCGAGCTTTTCTTCAAGTTTTTTTGCAAGCGGTTCGTTTTTTAATTCGAGATTAGCGGAATATACGACCACTCCGTTTTCACTGTCGATAATTCCGGGACAACCTACGCCTATACCGCGAAACGACGAAAGTTCAGCGCCCGCGTTAAGCGCAAGTCTACGCGCAAGTTCCGCGATACAGTCCGCAAGTCCGCAACCGCACATAGTAGGCGACGAACCGGAACATAACGCATTCCCGCTATCATCCAGGATTAATCCCTTAACGGTAGTTCCGCCCACGTCTATACCCAAATACAGCTCCATTAATTCCTCCGTAAGAGTAAAATCAAGTTACTTTATTAAAGTATACACCCTATCGCCGCAATCGTCAAGAGGTTTGCCTGATTTAACGCTAAAATCGGATTTACGTATATAAATAAACGGCGCGTTGCCCGCACCGCTGTTAAACCGTATTGTTATTTACTTCCCGTCGAACCGAAGCCGCCTGCGCCGCGAACGGTTTTGGAAAGCTCGTCCTTCAAGATAAATTCCGCCGCAAGATAGGGCGTTATAACCATTTGGGCTATTCTCTCGCCCGCGGCTACCGTTTGAATATCGTTAGAATGATTATGAAGCGCAACCTTCACTTCGCCGCGGTAATCGCAATCCACAACGCCGACCTTATTTGCGGGAGCAAGTCCTTTTTTTGTCGCAAGTCCGCTTCTTGCATAAATAAGCCCGGCATATCCAAGGGGCAATTCCATCGCTATACCGGTAGGAATAACAACTGTGGTATGAGGTTTTATCTCTACTTCGCCGTCCGTGCAGGCATATAAATCGGCTCCGGCGGCAAATTCACTGCCGTAAGACGGAACAACTGCTTTTTCATTGAGTTTTTTTATGGCCACTTTCATTGTTTTAATTTTCGAGTCGAAAATTTCCACATTGTTTTTCATTTGTTAAACCTCCGTTAATTCGTCCCAAAGTACAATTTTATCTTCCTCTAAAGACGGTTTTACGAGAATTATCCTTTGATTGGAAGAACCGCGAAAAAGTAAATTCAAATCCTTGAGCTCCTCTACGAATCTACCGTCAACTAAAACATCGATACAGTTAAGCATGCGCATAACCGTTTCCACATCGCCCTTCTTGCCCGTCAAAAGATCCTTTTCATAATCGTACCCGGTATAACACCAAAACGATTTATTCGGATATTCTTTTTTAATTTTTTCTAAAAACGGAGCTAAAACGGCGGAGTTTTCGGGCTCGAAAGGATCTCCGCCTAAAAGCGTAAACCCTTTAATATGCTCGGGTTTAAGCCCTTTTATAATACTTTCTTCGGTTTCCGCGGTGAACGGTTTACCATAATTAAAATCCCAGGTTTCAGGGTTGAAGCAATTTTTACAGTGATTTCTGCAACCGCTGACAAACAACGAAACCCTTACCCCCGGGCCGTTTGCGACATCATAAAATTTTATATTACCGTAATTCATACACGTTCCGTTTAACCCATTAATTTATTGATATTCAAGCGATTTACTTTTTGTTTAATCGAACGGAAATTCGCGCAGATTTAAAAGTTCCGCAAACTTGCTTGCGCCAACCATTACAGACCTGAAAGAAAATGCTTTTTTTACTTTTCCCTTCAAAAACACTTTATAATTAATTATTCCGCTTACGACGTTCAAGGTAACGTTGTTTATATCGTTCCATTCGTATTTAACGCTCTTCCCGAATAACGGCACATAAATTATATTTTCATTGCTTACAGCAATTTTCCAGCATCCGACGGCGATAGCAAACACACCGCTAACTATAGCGCATACGCCGAAAACGCAAGCTACGGCAATAACCACTTCCACAGGAGGCCCGTCCGGAATATCGCACAAATACAAAACAGGAAAAAGCGCGGAACATAATATAAAAAATACAAATAAAAATATTACAGAACCAACGGCAAGCGAATTATATTTTACTTGAAAATCCGATCCGTTTATTAGAGAGTTTTGCTTTTCAACAACCCTGTTAAGCCACGCGTTTAAACCCGCAATACAAATCGGCACTAAAATTATTATTATAAGCGAAGAAAACATACTACTATTTTCAAATTAATTAACAAAGTATTGTTTTTCAAATTTTTATAAATGTAATACTCTCGCCTTAATTTCCTTGGTTTTACCTACGTTCCAGAAGTTTTCGCCCAGATATCCGCAAGTACGGCGGGTTACGTTCATTTTTCTCTGGTCTTTATTATGACAAACGGGACACTCCCATTCGTTATCGTCGTTAATAATTATTTCACCGTCGAACCCGCAAACATGGCAATAATCCGACTTGGTATTGAATTCCGCATACTGTATATTATCGTATATAAAGCGCACAACGTCTTGCATAGCCGTAAGATTATGGCGCATATTCGGAATTTCAACGTAAGAAATAGCGCCGCCGGAAGAAATCTGCTGGAACTTGCTTTCAAACGAAAACTTAGAAAACGCGTCGATATTTTCGCGGACATCCACGTGGTAACTGTTTGTATAATAACCTTTATCCGTTACGTCCTCTATTGTTCCGAAAAGTTCCTTGTCTATGCGGGCGAAACGATAACAAAGAGATTCCGCTGGAGTACCGTAAAGTCCGAACCCTAACCCCGTTTCTTTTTTCCATGTTTCGCAATGGTCGCGAAGAGTTTTCATAACTTTAAGCGCAAATTCCTGACCTTCCGGAGCCGTATGGGAAACTCCCTTAACAAGTTTGGTAACCTCGTAAAGTCCGATGTATCCCAACGATATGGTAGAATAGCCGTCAAGAAGATATTTATCTATTTTTTCTCCGCTTTCCAAACGGGCAATGGCGCCGTATTGCCAATGCACCGGAGAAACGTCGCTGGTTACGCCCATAAGCGCGTTATGGCGGCACATTAACGCTTCATAACATAACTGCAATCTCTGTTCGAGAATTTCCCAAAACTTGTTTTCGTCGCCCTTGGCAAGTATTCCGCACTGGGGAAGATTTATCGAAACTACGCCCTGATTGAATCTCCCTTCGAATTTATAATTGCCGTTTTCGTCTTTCCAAGGCGAAAGGAAGGAACGGCAGCCCATGGGAGAAAATACGTTGCCTTCGTAATTTTCGCGCATTTTCTTCGCCGAAATATAATCGGGATACAAACGTTTAGACGAACATTTTACAGCAAGTTTTGTAAGATAATCGTACTTGCCGCCTTTAAGGCAGTTGTTTTCATCCAGAACGTATATAAGTTTGGGGAACGCGGGAGTCACATAAACGCCCTTTTCGTTTTTTATGCCCTGATAACGCTGTTTTAAAATTTCCTCTATTATCATGGCGTTTTCTTCGATATATTCGTCTTTTTCGTCCACATAAAGGAAAAGCGTTACAAAAGGCGACTGACCGTTCGTGGTCATTAACGTATTTATCTGATACTGAATAGTCTGCACGCCCGCCTTTAAAGCTTCTTTCACGCGCATATCCACAAAGTGCTTTTTGGTATCCGCGTCCAAAGTGTCGCCGAATTCCTCCTCGCACTGTTTAACGTACTTTTGTTTTGTGCGGCGTAAATATTTGCCCAAATGAGCAATATTAACCGACTGCCCGCCGTATTGCGAAGAAGCGACGGAAGCTATAATCTGCGTAGTGATAGTACATGCGGTCTGAAAAGATTTTGGGCTCTCAATCATTTTACCGTTCATTACTGTGCCGTTCTCGAGCATGTCCTTTATATTTATAAGACAACAGTTGAAAATAGGCTGTAAAAAATAATCCGCGTCATGGAAATGAATAGCGCCCTCGTCGTGAGCTTTTGAAATATGTTCGGGCAAAAGAATTCTGCGCGTAAGGTCTTTTGAAACCTCGCCTGCAATCAAATCGCGCTGAGTGGAAGCCGTGCGCGCGTTTTTATTGGAGTTCTCTTCCATTACTTCCTTGTTGGAATTTCTGATAAGAGAAAGAATACTGTCGTCCGTAGTGTTCGCCTTACGGATTAAAGCACGCTCGTAACGGTAGAGAATATACGCCTTCATAAGCTGATATTTTTGCAGTTCCATCAGCTTTTCTTCCACCATATCTTGAATGTCCTCTACAAGCACTCTTCTTCTGTGGCGCGAAGCTATATCGTCCGCGATAGCGTCAATCTGCTCGGCGGTTATTCTGTCTTCGAAGTCTACCGCTTCGTTAGCTTTGGAAATTGCAACAGCAATCTTCTTTCTGTCGAAATCGCAGGTAGTTCCGTCGCGCTTAATTACTTTCATCTCTCATTCCTCCAAACGGTAAATGCAAAATTATTATATCATATATTTAGTAGCTCGTCAATAGCATTTACACAATATATTGTATTGTAATTCGATTTTTTATTGTTCCGACATTTCCCGTCCGGAAACGTAGCAAGGTCAAGTATAATACTAAAACACACTTATGTCAAGCGTGACGATACAATATCTTGTATGAAAATTTTTAACGGTATAACTAGATATAGTATGGTAAATTTAACAACCGTTTCACGGAGACGACTGTTAAAAATCGTTTGAACGACGTGAAACATAACACCATGTAAAACATTTATGTTAATTTGAAAATAATTAAAATAAAAAACGGGATTTTACCCGTTTAAAAATATTTTTCATATAAATTTTTTAAGATAAGTTAAATCAAGCTTCCACTCCGGAATCAGATTTCTTCGGCGGTGCGCGACGTTTGCCTCGCCCAAAGCTTTACGGTATTCCGAATAATTGCAACCGTTAACTTTCATAAAATGCTCGCACGCCTCGTTTTCCCTTCCGATAAGCTGAGTTCTTCCGATATGAATAACTTCGTGACAGCTACGACATACGGCTACAACGTCTACAAGCTTTTGTACGGCGTTCTTTTCATCGTACCCCCATCTCTCGTGCGCCTCCAATCTTTTAACCGCAGCGCCGCAAATCATACATTTCCCGCCCGCGCGAGAGTAAGCTTCTTTACGCACGACATCCCATTGATATGGCGTAAGAATGCTTCTTAAATTGCTGTGCCAGCAGGAATCCGGCACAAGTTCGAAATTTAACTTCATAGAAACCATTTTAACCGCGCAGCTTGAAATTGTCAACTTTTATAAAGCTACTTGACAAACCCATGTTTTATAAGTACAATACTTTTAATGAGTAAAAAACCTGAAAAACGCACGGTTCTCGAAAAACGCGACGGAATACAAAACGTGCTCGAAAGTTACCGCAGATTCGACTACGATTACATACCTTTCGGAAACAATTGGACTTCGCCGAAAGCCGAATATAATTACCGGCAACACCCGTTGTCGAGGTGCGTTACTTTTTTATTGCAAACGCTTATGCGAATATTTGCGCCCATACTTTTATGGGTCGCTTACGGCGCAAGGGTTACCGGCAAAAAAAATTTAAAATCAATTAAAAAACAGGGCGCGCTTTGCGTTTGCAACCATATATCATATTTGGATACTCTGTTTGTACGGCATGCGGTAGGTTATTTCCGTTCGTATCATACCATGGCGCCCTACAATAATAAAAACGGACTTGCGGGCTGGTTCATCCGCCGCGCCGCAATGTTGCCGTTCAGCGAAAGTTTCGACGCAATGAAAAACCTTAACAAAGAGATGAAAAGGCTGCTCGAAAAAGGAAAGATTATAAATTTTTACGCCGAGAGAGCAATGTGGACGAATTATCAAAAACCGCGCCCCGTGAAAGAAGGCGCGTTCGCCTATGCCTTAAAATTTAACGTTCCCGTTATCCCCTTATTTTGCACTTTTAAAAAAGATAAAAAGGGTCGAATACGAAAATTAAAAATTAACATTCTTCCGCCGGTTTTCCCGGACGAAACACTTATACGCCGCGAAAGAATTACCGCAATGGCAAAACAAGTTCAAAACAAATGGAAAGAATGTTACGAAGCCGCTTACGGCACACCGTTGGAATATCTTCCCGATATCAGAAAAAACAAAAGATAATACAACATTTTGAACCAAAAACGATTTATATATTACGGAGGGCGCTTTACAAAAGCGCCCTCCGTTAAGTTAAATTATTTTCTGCCGAGTTTTAAAGACGGCGTAATATTTTCAAGTATTCCAGTGGTTATAATTTTTTTATTTTTTCTTGCCGAATTATCTTCTATAGCTTGCTCCATAACGGCGGAAAGAACTTTATAAAAATCTTTAAATCCGGCGGAAAGAAGATAATAAGACAGAGACCCCGGAACGGTATTTATTTCGCTTAAATATACTTTGCCGCCGCTCAGAATAAAATCGAAACGAACTATTCCCCGCATTTCAAGCCGAGTATAAACCGCCCTTGTAATATTCTTTATAAGCGAGGAAAAAGAAGGCTCCAAATTCGCCGGCAAAACGCTTTTGGCGCCGCCGCAATATTTGTCTTCAAAGCTTAATATTTCACCGCCCGCAACTTCTTCGCACTCGGAAGTTATAACCTTACCGTGCGCGAAATACGCCGCGCAGTTGATCTCTTTTCGGTCTTTCAGGTATTCTTCCACGATAACGGCGTCGTCGTATACCAAAGCGCATTCAACCGCTGCTTTAAGCTCTTCTAAGTTATCCACCTTTTCGATTCCTATACTCGAACCGAGGTTTACAGGCTTTACTATCGAAGGAAACTTTAATATGTTTGAATATACGTCGACGTCCGAAAGGCTCTTTATGTAAGTATAATCGGCGGTTTTTATGCCGAGCGATTTTAAAACGAGCTTTGTAAAATACTTATTCATAAAGGAAGCGGATTCGAATATTCCCGCGCTTGCAAGCGGAATTCCGCCGAGAGAACAAAGTCCGCACACACCGCCGCCCTCGCCCGCACCTCCGTGGCAACAATTCAGCGCCACGTCTACGGAACGGAATTTTTTCACTTTACCCCGTTTATTAAAAGTGTACACGCCGCCGTCGGCTATCACGGCACGGGGCGCGTTTGTAAAATCCGAATTTTTAAAATTTGATACGTCGCACAAAATATCGTCGGAATAAATTTCTCCCGACTGCGATATATAAACGGGCACTACTGAATCGCCGCCGTTTTTTAAAACATTTATAGCCATTGTTCCCGTAATTACGGAAACTTCGTTTTCGTTAGACATTCCGCCGAATATAACAGCAATCGTTTTCGTCATAAAAAATACCTCCGCGTTAATAATCACTTTCGCTTTGGTAATTTTTAAAACTTCCATAAGCCTCGAAAAACCTTTTTATGCTCGGCTTTTACGAACCTTATAATATCAATCAAATTTAAAGTTTTTAATTGTAAATATCGGGTAAATCGTTTAAAAAGAGTACGGCGTCGCCGACTTGTATAAACTTTTTAAGTTCCTCCTGCGCCGCGGCAAGAGTAGGTTTTATAACAAGCTTTTCCATATCTCCGCCCGCTTTTTCATAACCCTTTTTAACAGGTAAGACAAGCGTTTCTCCTACGAGAATAACCAAATCCAAACCTACGAGTTTTTCGCCGAGATTTTCGTTTTCCTTCTCTTCCAAAACGCCCAATTCCACAAGTCCGGGCGTAACGGCTATTTTTCTTCCGCCGAACGTATTTAAAACTTCTATAGCCGCGGCGGCGCCTTTAATATTTGAATTGTAACCGTCGTCTAATATGTTAACTCCTCCGGATTGTATAAGCTGCAAACGGTGTTCGATATAATCTATACCGCCGACGGCTTCGGCAATTTCGTCCAAACTCATACCCACGGCAAAAGCAACCTGCGCCGCAAGCGCGATATTTTCAGCCGAATGTTTTCCCAAAAGTTTGGTTTTCACCCTTCTGCTTTCTCCGCCGAGGCTTAGCGTTAATTCCGTACCGCCGCAAGAACAAACAACGTCCGAAGCGCACCGTTCGGCAATTTTTTTAACCGTATAACCGGAAAACATATCCGCACAATCGGGAGAAATTACCGCGCATTCCTTTGAATATTCCAAAAGCTCCCCTTTGGCTTTTACTATGTTTTCCAAACTTCCGAAAGTTTCCAAATGCTGCGGACAAATACCGGTAATCACGCCGTAGTCCGGCGAACAAAGCTCGCAAAGCTCGGAAATATCTCCCGCGTGGCGCGCGCCCATTTCCGCAATAAAAATGTCGAAATTTTCAAGCTCCGCAGAATTTATTGTAAGCGCTATGCCCATAGGCGTATTATACGAATGCGGAGTAGCGAGCACGCGGTACTTTGACGAAAGTAAAGAAGTCAATATCAATTTAGCGCTCGTTTTTCCGTAGCTTCCCGTAATTCCGATTTTCTTGACGGAAGAAGCCGCAAGTTTTTTCCCCGCTTTACGCACAAATTTTCTGTTGTGAGGCGTTTCATATGCTTTGGAAATTAAATTTGTCAGCATTACGAGAGGGATAAACAACAACGCGAATACCGCAAGAGGACAATAACGTAAAGTTTCAAAAACCGCGTTACCCCATATATATGCGGCAAAATTCAATAATGTTACGGCAAGATAAATAAATACTGCGTTGATAAAAAATAAAAGAATATAAAGCCGTTTAAACCTTGAAGTGAATACAGCCGGAGATTTCAACGCAATTTTGTTGTCCGACCAAATATAAACCGCAAAAAATATTACGTAAGCCGCAAGTCCGCAGACCGCGGACCATTCGCCGGCAAAAGAAAAACAAAGCGATATTACCGCGCAAGCCAAAACACACAACAGCGCAAGCATTGCGTGTCTGCCCCAAATTGCGTTATTCTTTTTGCGAGACCATTGAAAAAACTTTTTACCGCTGTAACCGTAAGCCTGCAATATACCCAGCAACTTATAACAACACACCGAAAACAACGCGGAAAAAATTACCGCGGTAAGCACACATTCAATTGTTTTGGGAACGGAAATAAAAATACTCATATCCTTTTCCTTTTATATGTATTCTGTAAGAAACGCTATGACTTCGCCGTTAAATTCTTCTGCGTTTTCGCAAAAACAGAAATGCCCGCCGCGAATTATTTGCAATCGACTTCCCGCTATAAGAGAATTAAACGTCGCCCCTTCTTCATCGGAAGGCGTAACGGTATCGTTATCGCCGTAAACAAGCAAAGTTTTATTTTTTATTTTTGCAGCGTATTCGCGCAAATCTTCGTTGACTATTTTTTTATAACTTTCCTTCATTACGGGCGAAAGTTTCCTGTATTCCTCGCTTCCGAACTTTTTTTCTGCATACGCGGGGAATATCTTTTTAATACGCCTGTAAGCTTTTACCCGCCTTATATATTGCTTTGTACGCGGTTTGACGAGCCCCGCGCCGCCCGTTATCACAAGTTTGGAAGCAATATCTTCATTTTCAGCCAAAAGCTTTAAAGCAACGCGCGCCCCGAAAGAATGAGCTATAATATGCGGTTGACAAAGTTTTGAACTTTTTAAAAACTTTAAAACCCACGACGAGTAATCGCTCACCGACCAAGCGTCTTCCAAACCGCCGTTTGCGCCGAATCCCGGCATATCCGGAACGGTGACTTTATAATACTGGGATAAAAATTTAATCTGATAGTAAAAACTTTCTTTGCAGGAACCATATCCATGCAACATAAGCACGTCTGTTCCCTCGCCCGCGGAAATGCAGGGCACGAATTTACCTTCGCAAAAAATTTTACAACTCCTTTGACATTACGAGGCAATCCTCGCCGTCGGAATAATAACGCGTGCGCGCGTACACGCCTTTAAAACCGTTTTTAAGATATAACCGCATAGCAACGCTATTTGAAACGCGCACTTCCAAAAATATCTTTTTAACGCCTTTACCGCGCGCGAATTCGGTTAGGCCGCCTAATATAGCCGATGCAACGCCGCTGTTGCGGTACGCCTCCGTTACGGCGATATTGTCTATATCGGCAGTATCCGCCGCCACCGTAATTCCGCCGTAACCTATAATTTCTTCTCCGTCCTCGGCAAGTACGCCGTGAAAAGCTTCCGAACCGAAACTTTCGGCAAGCATTTTAAAACTCCACGGCTCTTTAGGAAAACATTCTTTTTCCATTTCGGAAATTTTTAAAATATCTTTATATTTCCACTCTCTTATTTGCATTTAAATTTTCCTCCGCCTGACTCTTCCGCACATACAAAGCGGTCATTTCGCGCGAAAGCCGGCTTTCCAACGCTTCCACAGCAACAGTCAAACAGCGCTCAGGATTCAACCGCGTATAGTTTTCAAAAGCTAAATTTTCAAAACCGTATAAAGAATATTTCAATTCTTTAACCCGTTCTTCCGAAAGATAGCAAGGTTCGAGAATAATTTTTTTATCCTTACCGTAACCGCATACATAGTAATGCGAGTGCGCGGCGTCGATAACGACGTAAAAATTTTCGTCTGCAACATTATATGCTATCAAATCGAACGAAGTTACGGCAACCAACGGCTTAGCCGTCGCCAACGCAAAGCCTTTAACCGTGGCTATACCTATTCTGATACCCGTAAAAGAACCCGGTCCCGTTACCGCGGCAAAAAAGTCGCATTCGGAAGGCGTTAATTCCGCTTCGCCGAACGCTTTGTCTATTTCGTCCGATAACAATACGGAGTGTTGCATTGCGCATTCCGGTAAAAAACGCTGCGCCGTTTTTTGTTCATTCCGCACCAATACGTTCAGATATCGCGACGAAGTATCGATAGCAAGAAACTTACTCATAAATTATCTTCCTTGTATTTTGCGCCGTCTTTATAATTTCCACCGTCCTGTACGTTTCAGGCAATACGTCTGAAATATTTTCCGCCCATTCTATAAGGCATACGCCGCCCGCGTAGAAATAATCGGTAAGTCCCAATGCTTCGGCTTGTCCGCCGTTTCTAAGGCGGTAACAGTCAAAATGATACAATTTCCCGCCGTAGTCGTTCATATAGGCATATGTGGGACTTAAAACTTCGTCGTCAATGCCCAAACCTTTGGCCACGCCCTTACAGAATACCGTTTTACCCGCGCCCATTTCGCCGTTTAAAACCACAACGTCGCCGCATTTCAAAGTTTTGGCGTATTCTTCGCCGAATTGCAAAGTATCTTCGGCGCTGTCCGATAAAAAAACTGCCATACGGCTATATTATAAACCGTACGGCGAATTTTTGCAATAAAATAGTAATTATATAGGTCATTTTGTTTCTCTAACGACGCGTTTTTTAACCTCGAATCTTTCAGCCGTCTTCTTAATAAGAATTGAGAGCGGCTTATATAATAACAGAACCACTACCGAAACGCTTACCGTTTTAATAACGTTGAACAACAACGCCCAATACCAAACGTTGACAAAAAGCGTTTTTCCGGATTCCCACGTACCGCCGAAAGCGACCGCAAACGCGGGAAAATTCAAAAAATAATTTACGGGCATTGAAATCAGGCACGCACCCGCGCAGCCAACCGCCAGAGTCCAAAGCACGGTTTTTATATTTTTGTGCTTTTTATATATTATAGAAGGCACCAAGAGATAAGGTAAAACAAACAAAATGTTCGCAAATTCTCCCACAAAAGCCGTTTTCCCAACCGTAAGCGCATGCAATAATTCTTTGAGTACGGCAATAACGGTACCCGCTATAGGCCCCAAAGAGAAACCGCCTATCATAACGAACACGTTGGAAAAATCGAGTTTTAAAAAATCTACCGGCGTTCCCGGCAAAAGAGAAAAGTCAAACAAACCTATAACGTATGAAAGCGCGGTAAACAGCGCCATATACGCAATTCTCGTAGCCGAAAAATATTGCTTTAATTTTTTCGCACGGGCGGTCTTTGCTTCCGCGCGAATTTGTTCCGATACTTCGGAAAGTTCTTTTTGTTCCTGTTCCATACAAAAAACTCCTTATTAATTTTTTAAAGTTGTTCTTTGCATTAAAAACCGCCCCGAAATTTTTCGGGGCGGTATTAAACGATAAAATATCATCGTAATTCTTTTATCATCCGGACTATACCGTCGGTACGGGAATTTCACCCGTTCGGGAAAGAAATTTTCTTTCTTCGCAGACTTTACTGCCGGTGGGGAATTACACCCCGCCCCAAAGAATAACTTTACAAAATTATTATATTACTCAACTCATGCACTGTCAAGCATATTATATTATTTATGTAAAAATTTAAGAACCGCCCGTGCGGGCTATAATGCTTACGCACGGACGATCAGTTTAAAGGAAGATAGAAAATGCCTTATTAAGCTTTTTTGCTTCTGCGTTCCTTTTCTTCAAGGAATACCGCAATTCCCGTCCATACGAGCGACAAGCCGAATATTACGCCGACCACAGCGTCAACGGAATTGAGGGCAACCTGCCACCAGGGAGTAATCTTTACAATACGCGTGTTGGACGAATAACCGTTCATAGCGTTGGACCAAAGAGTCTGATAGCACACGCGCTTAACCGATTCTCTCATTGCCCAGGCTACCTCGCTGTAACCCGTTTTAAATTTATCGTAATGGTTTCCCTTCTTGGGCTGCTGTCCGTCAGGAATATCACTGCCGCCAACCAGTATGCCGTAAACCATTTCGAAATAAGGGTCGCAGTTCTGACTGCCGTCCATATCGCCGTAAGCGTCGGTAACTATAATTCCTTTCATGCCGCACTCGCCGCGCAGGAAATCCATACCCAAAGCCCTGCAAGCCGCGGCGGAATATGTGCCGAAACGCGAAAACGAAGCCATAGTATTGTATGCGTTACCCATAGTTATAGGCAATTCAAACGCGCGGAGGTAAATTTCACGCAACGCCTGTTCGGTTATCCAGTTGCAAATACCGTGACGGCAGTTTTCCTGGTCGTTAAGCGCACAGTGTTTGTTATAAACGTGAACGCCTTTTTCCTCTATAGCTTTACACTCGTATGCCGCGATAAGTCCGGTCAAAGTGCCGCATTCACTGTAATATTCGCAAGTTCTGCCGAGATAAGGCGAACGGTGAATATTTGCGCCGATACCGTATAATCCGCTGAAACCTGCCCATAAACCGTCTTCGCCGATTATTTTTCCTACTTCATATGAAAGCTGTTTGTTAAAAGTCGCCGCCAATATACCGTTTGCGGGGAATCCCGTAGGTTTGCGGTAACCGTCCGGGTCTACCTGTTCTTTTATAAGGTTTCCCTTTTCGTCAACGTGCCCCGCTTTAGCCTCCAAGCGGTAAGCAAGTCCTCTCTTGGTGTAATAGCCTTGGAAGAACGCCCAGCCGCCGAAACCGTTAGGACCGTTTTCGTCGCCAGTGGCGGGTTTGGTAACGCTTTCGATAGCTTCCGTAAGGTGGAAACCGTTGGAAAGAACGGTAACCGTTTCATCCCAGGTAATCTGATCCATAAAATCGTCCCATACCGGATCGAAATAACTTATAGGGTCGCCGTTGTCGTCGTACTTCATATCTATAAGGTTTAGTCCGTTTTCCTTTCCGTATGCGGGATACGCGCCGTCGTCCTTTTTAATAGGCTGTTTATACTTATCGGGAACGCCGGCGGCGTTATTATAGTTACCCGTACCTTCGGGTACCTGCTCGTAAATTTCCTTTGCCATCTGATCGGTCATCTTAACCTTTGCATGACCGTTTTCTATATCGAGAGAAACAGTGCCTTCCCAATTGTCGCGGCTGTAATAATCCACATGATTATCGCCTTTGCCGTCGTAACGGTTGATATCGGCAAAATCGAAAAGATTAGTTACTTTAAGTTTATTTTTACCGTCAAGAGCCGAAACGGAATCGGAAAACTCATACTTTGTTTTATCAAAGCCCAATGTAAATTTTTTAGCAAGTGAATCTTTACCCTTCGCGCCAACTATTTTATTTTCGTCTACGGTAATTCCGTTAGCTTTTTTTGCCGCAAGAACATTATTAACCGCTTCATGCGCGCTTCCGCCTACTGCAACATAGTAATCGCCGGGCATAAGTACGTAACCCTTTGCATTATACGCGTCGTAGGAAGCGAAGAATTTTTCGTCTATTTTAATTTCCAAGGTCTGGCTTGCGCCGGGCTTCAATATATCAGTTTTACCGAAGTCCACAAGCTCCACTGAAGGCACCTGAACATTGTTTTTCCTTGCGTAATCGCCGTAAGGCTTTGAAACGTATACGGGAACGGAAACTTTTCCGGGAAGCTTGCTGCTTGCAGAGTTGGTAACGGTAATTTTTGCAGTATATTCTCTGTCGCCCGTTTTCTTTATATCGAGATTACTATATTCGAAGTCGGAATATGACATTCCGTAACCGAAAGGATATGCGACTACTTCGTCATAGTTGTAGCTGCCTACTTTGGAAGTACCCAAAACAACATCCTCGTAACGGGTTTCTGTGTAACGATAACCGAGATACATGCCTTCCTGATATACTACGTAAGAGGAAAGCGTAGCTTCGGGATACATACCCGAGCCGAGCTGATCGGGAACACCGAAATCAGCGGCATTTTCGTATATGAAAGCGTTGAAATTTACGTTTACGGGATTTTTTGCGTTATCCATCCACATCGTATCGGGAAGTCTGCCCGAAGGATTTGTTTTGCCGGTGAGGATTTCACCTACCGCTGCGCCGCCGAGACCGGTTGCGCCTACCCATAAAGCGGCGTCAACACCGTACTGGGGATCTTTAATGAAATCGCCCTCTATCATGCTTGCATAGTTTATAAGAACTATGATTTTTTCTATTTTATTTGCATCCTTAAGTGCTTTAAGTCCTTTTAAAACGCCGAGCTCGGTTGAGGTGAGTCCGAGATAGTCGGTTCCCAATCCGTCGCCGTTATCTATACCGTCGCACCCTTTGAATATAAGATCGTAGCCCTCGCCGCCGATACGTCCGACCGTATAAATAGCGGCCTTGCCGTATTCCTGGAAGGTGTCTCCCGCAGCTGCGTTTACAACGTCCCATGGAGCGTCATTAATTTTAAAAGTGGTCGTACCGTATTTACCTTCGGTTGCACGCTTGTATTGCTTCCATTCATCCGAAGCATATTTTTCCTTCAAAGTAGGGTTGAGCACGAGTTTTGCGTCCTCTAACGACTTTACGAACGAAACCGCGTCCGCGGTGCTTATGGTACCCGAGCCCGTTCCGCCGTATACGGGATCGTACGAAGTCGTACCTACAAGACTTACTTTATCATTTTCAGCAAGCGGCAACGCATTATTATCGTTCTTTAAAAGAACGGTGCCTTCAGCCATAACGTCCTTAGCCTTCTTGTGTCCCGCCTCTATGAGATCTCCCACCTTTTTATAGTCAGATTTTATGTATTCGGTGTCAACGCCCTCGTCGTCGCCCTGAATGATTTCATACGTCTGAGCGCCGAGCTGCTGACTTATAATTGTGGAGTTTTCGTCGGCAATCAATGTGCCTACCATTAAAACGCCGAAAAGAATAAAGCTTACGACGGTAGCTATCTTTCTTAACAATTTGAATTTCAATAACTTATTCATTACTCAACCTCCTTTTCCTGTTTTTCATCCGCCTGCGGCATAAACACGCAGACGACGGACGCAACGAGCATAAGCACGAAGAATATAACGTTTATTATAAACTCGGGAGGGAAACCGGAAAACTGTATTCCCACCATAACCGAAGAAACGAAGAAATAAATATAATAAACGTAAAACAATAAACCTACAAAGTTGGTTGCAAGCATAAGCGCGGGGGCGAATCTGTACTGCTTAAACGCAATAAGCCCCGCCGTAAGGACAACACCTACAAGAATAAACGCAAACGCCGCCCACGACATGAATCTGGTACTGCTGTAAATGGAAACGTAAACCACAGAAGTAATTACAGACAGAAGCATGCAGGCAAGGGTAACGTAAAACCCATATTTTTTATCAGAAAAATACTCTTTCAAAAAATTCATAATTTCTCCTTATATTTTTTGTTCCGCCGAAAATTTTCCGGCGCGTTGCCGCCCGTAAGCGGCGGTAAATACATTATCTTTTTATCCTCCCTTATTATTTCACCTTTCCCTCTATCCTCCCCTAATTTATTTGAAGCATGTACGAAAAGCTTTCCGTAGCCTTTTCGCTTCAAGCTTATCACTTAAAATAAAAAAAACACAAATTTTGAATAATTTGTGCTTTTTTTGCGCGAATTGTATTATTTTTTCTTTTATACCGAAAAACCTATGCTTAATGTGAAGACGTCGCCGGTAACATTTATGTCTATTATCCCGCGGTATTTTTCGGTTATAAGCTTTATGCTCTTTATGCCGAAGCCGTGATAGCCGCTTTCGCCGCCTTTGGTGGTAACGGGTATTCCGTCGGCAAACTTCAATTGTCCTTCGAAATAATTGGTTACGTTTACCGCGATGAGCTCACCCCTTTTTTCAACGGTCAGAGTGATAATTCTCTTGTCCTTATCCTCTATCTGCTTCACCGCCTCGAAGGCGTTATCTAATGCGTTTCCGAAAAGGGAATAAATGTCCGAAACGCCCATAAAGCCGAGCTCGCGTCCGTCGCCCATAAAGGTGAATTCTATCCCCTCCTTCTGATATTGCAGGCTCTTATCCGCTAAAATGGTATCCAACGCTTCGTTGCCCGTCCGGAAAGTTTTATCGTAAATGTTAATACATTCAAGCATCGAATTAATTTCTTCCTGCGGCAATCTCTCGCCCAAAGACAAAAGCTTGTACTTCAAATCGTGGCACTTTATATTAATAAGATCTATGTTTTCCTTGCTCATTTCGTAATGCTTGCCCGTTTCGTTCAAAAGGCTTTTAATAACCCTGTTTTCCTCGCGCAAAGAGGTGAGGCTGTGCAAAGTTATTTGAACGAGTAACGCAAATACGCACAAAGCCACGGCGAACGCCGCCTTCCCCACGTACCCATGCAAACGGCTGAACCCTATGCAAACTACCACCATAAGTATTGACAGAATATTGAAAACGGGGTTATCGTCCTTGTAAATCTGCCTCTTTGCCACCGCCCTGCCGAACAGAAAGTACGCCGCCACGTACGTAAACGGAAATACAATCAATTCCATTATTATAACGTGATAAGTCGAATCCAAGCTTATCCATTCATGCATTGCGGGAATAATCGCGTTTAAAATTATAGTTAATCTCGAAGAGGCGTGCTGCACGGCATATCCCGCCGCGCACGCCGAAAGCACGGGCGAAAAGGACGCCTTAAAGCTTAATCCCATAGCGCAAACAGACAGCGTAAAAAGACAAGCGAAACGGAAAAACGTATACAGAGAGCTTAAAAGCTCGCTTTCCGTAGTAACCGACGCGGGTATAAAGCTGCAAATAAGTATACACGCGGCGGCGGAAAGCGGAAGCCGCAGCCAAAAATATTTTCTTTTGGGAAAGGAATATATGAAAATCAGCTCGGCAACCAGCATTTCTATCACCGTAACCAAATTACTTAAAGAAAACATCAGTTTGTCCCTCCGGATATGAATTTGAGGTAGGCGGAAACGAACGCCGATTTCTGCGGACGGGAAATAATAAGCTCGTCGTTTCCCACGAATACGGAAAGCCCCTTAATGTAGCTTACGTAACGTAAATTTACAAGGTAACATCGGTTGCACCGCACGAAAAAATCCTTGTTTATCTTATTTTCGGCGTTTTTCAAGGTAATGCATTCGCTGTATTCCCCGTCCGTGGTATGATAAATTATGTAGTGTTCGTTCACTTCAAGGTATTTTATAGAGGAAATTTGCACGGAAAAAACCTCTCCGTCCGTCTTGATTGGCACGGAATCTTCAACCCTTTTTGCCGTGCGGGCGATTGCGCGGCTCATTTTCATTGCGAAGCCGTATTTGTTAACAGGCTTCACTATAAAATCCAGCGCCTCCACCTCGTACCCTTTAACGGCGTACTGCGCCATGTTGGTTACGAATATAATTATAACGGATTTATCCATTTTACGGAGCATGCGCGCGATTTCCAGTCCGTCCGCCTCGGGCATTTCTATATCGAGCAAAACTATGTCGTATACGGGTTTGTACTCGCCCAAAAAAGAAAGCCCCGAGCAAAATTCGGATATCTTGAAATCAACGCGCTCCTTTTCGGCGACGAAGCTTAAACATTCCCTAACGGTATTACGCGCTTTTGCCTCGTCGTCGACTACGGCAACCTTAATCATTCGTTTCCCCCTTACGGTCAATCAACCGCATTAACCAATAAATTATTTGTTTTTGCTTGCCTTAGGCAAGCAAAAAGTGGTATACCACTTTTTTTGCACATTATATCATAAAGTTTCGGGTAAATCAATACAAATTTTCGATTATCTACGGCATATTAAAAAAAGCCGTCTTAAAAAGACGGCTTTTTTAAGCATTATATATTTTATTTATATATAAACAATACTCCCAAAGTATTTTTCCCGCAATGAGTGGTTACGACGCAACCTGCAGTGGTTTCCAAAATTTCTTTAAAATCGAACATTTCTTTAACTTGTTCTCGCACCTTTGCCACTACTTCGGGCTCGCAACAAGAATGAGTAATAAAACAACGCGTATTATCGTAATTGGGATAATTCGCCGCCAAATCGTTGACGTAATTTTTAAGACATCTTTCAAGATTGCCCATATACTTCTTTTTGGCGTACAGTTGCCCGTCCTTCATGTCGATCATTGGGTGAAGCTTTAAAACCTTTGCGCCCATAAGCGAAGCGAGCGAGCACCTTCCGCCCTTATGCAGATAATCCAGCGCGTCGGGCACGAACGAAGTGTTTACGTGCGAACGCAACGCGTTAATCTCTTTAACAATAGTTTCGGGGTTTTTACCCTCGGCAACAAGATCGCAAGCCTTTAACACCAAAAGCCCCTGCCCTGTTGACAGCGCAAGAGAGTCGATTACAAATACTTTGCCGTTAAATGATTTAGCCGCGTAAACGGCGTTTTCATGCGAGGAAGAAGCCTTTGAAGAAATATTAAAATGAATAACCGCGTCGGCTGTTTTCAATTGCTCGGTAAAAAATTCGGCGTACTCGTCCGCGGGAGGAGCGCTGGTCTTGGGAAGTTCTCCGCTTTTGCTTACATAAGCAAATATATCCTGCGGCTTAATATCTTTACCGTCGCGATAATTTCCGTCCCCCATTGTAACGCTCAACGACATAATCCCCACGCCGTATTTCTCAACTAATTCCTCACTTAAATCACAAGTGGAATCAGCCGTAATTCTTATATTCATTATCTGTAATCTCCGTATTTGATTTCAATTAATATTATAACATTGCGAGGCAAAATCAAAGATTTTTTGCATCGCTTATGCGCCGCCGTTTTTCTTGCAAAAACGCATCAAAGTTTGAATACGGCGCTCGAAAACCCTTACAACCAAGTTTTCTTGCTTGTATTATAACATTAATTATTGACATTTTCAACGGTTTCACCTAATTTTTATCTTTAAAGCTATTTATATTCCAAAAACAGGCAAGCGCACGCTTTAGAAAAAGTACAGCAGCGGATTGTACCGCCGTATTCACACGAATAAAGCAACGTTGACAACATACCGGCGAAATGGTATAATATAACCGACTTGAAGCTTAAACGCAAACGGAGGACTTAAATGATTCTCACAAACAGTTTGAAACCCATAAACGAAATAGGCGGCAAAGCGTATAATTTGCTCTGTCTGAACGTAAAAAATACGCCGCCTCTGTTCGTCTGTCCCGCAAGTTATTTCAAAGCGGCGGCATTGAACGGCTCTTTAAAAAATCAGCTCAAAACCGAAATAGAAAACGTTTTTTTCGATAAAAAATTATACGCAGTACGCTCGTCCGCAATTGACGAGGATTCCGCTTCGGATAGTTTTGCCGGCGTGCACGATTCTTTTCTTAACGTAAACAAAAAAGATATTCTTTATTATATTGAAAAAGTATACGAAAGCGCATTTACCGAACGCGCCGTCGCCTACCGTAAAACCAAAGGTATTTCCGCAGAGTCAGAAAACATTTCGGTTGCGGTGGTAATTCAGGAAATGATTGACGCGGACTTTGCCGGCGTAATAAATACTATTAATCCCGTTACCGACAATCCCGACGAAATCGTTATAAGCGTAACTCGCGGTTTGGGAGATAAAATTGTAGACGGTAGCGAAAGCGGCACTACTTATACAGTAAATAACGGCGACGTTAAAATAGAAGGCGAAGATATTTTAAGCCGCAGACTTCTGAAAAAAATAATAGAACTTGCAAACGAAGTTGCCGAGAAAACGACTTCCTTTCAGGATATTGAATTTGCGTGCCGCCGCGGTAAAGTTTACTTTTTACAGGCGCGTGCAATCACCACATACGGAGATATCAACCCGCATAAACGCAATCTTATTATTGACAATTCCAACATAATAGAATCCTTCTTCGGCGTGACCTCCCCCCTAACCTTCACGTTTGCCCGCGACGTTTATAAAGAAGTATACTGCACCGCAATGAAACGCTGGAAAATACGCAAGAAAATATATGACGAAGTAAGCCCCGCGCTTGCGGATATGCTGTATTATTACGAAGGGAAAATTTATTACAATATGAACAGCTGGTATCATGGTTTAAGCGTTTTCCCCGACAAAAAAACCTTTTCGTATTTCGAAAATATGATAGGCGCAAACAGCAAAACACGCGAGGGCAAAAGCGTGAAAATGAATATTTTCGACGTAATAAAGTTTGCGGCTGCAACCGTAGCGAATATAAGTAAAATAGAGCGGCTTGCAGACTCGTTCGAGGAAAAATTCGAACGCACGGTTATGCCCTATTACAACAAAAAACTTACGGGCACGAACGAATATTTACTGTCCGTCGCGTATAAAATCGAAGAGGATATAATCGGCGAATTTGTTATTCCCGTAATCAACGACTGTGCAGTTATGTATTATTTCGGCAAGCTGCGCGATAAAGCGGAAAAACTGAATATTTCCGCGGAAGAACTGAATAAATACATTTCCAACGAAGGAAACGTAAAGAGTGCGGATAATGCCATGAAACTTGTTGAATTGGTTGAAGCCGTCAAATCCGACGACAAAATTTACGAAGATTTTCTGTCGCTTGACGAAGAAACTCTTGCCGAAAAATACCGAAACGGCACACCCGTTTCACAAAAACTTAACGAATATATCCGATTGTTCGGCGCAAGAGTTATAGACGAATTAAAACTTGAAACGGTAACTATGATTGAGGACGAGAAACTTCTGTACCGACTAGTTAAGGAAAATCTCGCGCTGAATTACGTCAAACCGAAAAACGAAATATGCCAGGTACATAACAAATTAAAAAAACTTGCGGAAAAAGCCAAAAAATATATGCGTCTCAGAGAAAGATTACGCTTAAAAAGGACTTACGCCTATTCGGTGCTTAGAAACGTTTTTCTTGCAATGGGTGAAAATTATTATAATTCCGGCAGACTGGAAAATGCGCGCGACATCTTTTATCTTACGAAAAGTGAAGTGATTTCCGGAGAGGGCGATTTTTTATATCTGGTTAAAAAGCGCAAAGCGGAAGAACGCGTTTATTTATCCAAGCCGACTTACGACAGAATAGTTTTCTTTGACGGAAAACCTCTTTTCGTCAAACAGGACCAAAAGAACGGCGAACTACACGGAATACCCAGCGGCAACGGCACGGTAACTGCAAAAGTTTCGTTAATGCAGTCGCCTGAAGATAAACTTACCGCGGGAAATATAATACTTACAAAAAGAACCGATCCGGGCTGGATAAGCCTCTTTCCTTTAGCCGGCGGACTTATAGTAGAATACGGCAGTATGCTTTCGCACAGTTTCGTCGTGGCAAGAGAACTGAATCTGCCCGCAGTAGTCGGGCTGAAAAACGCAACCTCTTTAATTCCGAACGGGGCAACGGTATTTCTCGACGGATTGCACGGAGAAGTAAAAATAATCAATGAGGATAATAAATAAAAGCGCGGCATTTTGCCGCACTTTTATTTTAAAATATATTTTTATGAAACGAAGAGTAAACACCCGCCGTTATATTAACATAATTATTTAACGCAATCCGCGTAAAGAGGGAACGCCTTGCAAAGTTTTGCAACCTCGGCGTTTACGTAATCGAACGCCTCCTCTTTTTTGTCTATAATTTCGGAGATGAGCCGCGCTATCGAACGGGCTTCTTCCTCCTTCATTCCGCGGGTGGTCATTGCCGGGGTACCCACGCGTATACCCGAAGTTACAAACGGTTTCTGAGTATCGAAAGGCACTGCATTTTTGTTTACGGTTATATGCACCTCGTCCAGCATTTTTTCAAGCTCCTTGCCCGTAATGCCTTTATCCGAAAGGTTCAATAAAATAAGATGGTTGTCCGTTCCGTCCGAAACCATGTTTACTCCGAGTTTTTTAAATTCGTCAGCCATCGCCGCGGCGTTTTTGACTATTTGCGCCTGATAATTTTTAAATTCGGGGCTCAACGCTTCTTTAAACGCCACCGCTTTCGCCGCAATTATATGCATTAAAGGTCCGCCCTGTATGCCGGGGAAAACAGCTTTGTCTATCGCTTTGCCCCATTCTTGCTTACACATTATCACGCCGCCGCGAGGACCGCGCAACGTTTTGTGCGTGGTAGTCGTAACAAAATCGGCGTAAGGCACGGGCGAAGGATGCAATCCTGCCGCAACAAGTCCCGCGATATGCGCTATATCCACGAACATAAGCGCGCCGACCTTGTCGCAAATTTCGCGTATACGCTTGAAATCGATTACTCGGGGATAAGCGCTGGCGCCCGATATTATTACCTTAGGCTTGCACTCTACAGCTATACGCTCCATTTCGTCGTAGTCGATAACTTCCGTATCTTTATTTACGCCATAAGGTACGATATTAAAATATTTACCTGAAATATTTACGGGCGAACCATGGGAAAGATGTCCGCCGTGCGCAAGATTCATACCCATTACGGTATCTCCCGGCTGACAAGTTGCAAATAAAACCGCAAGATTTGCGCTGGCTCCCGAATGAGGCTGAACGTTGCAATATTCGCAACCGAACAGCTCTTTGAGCCTTTCTCTTGCAAGATTTTCCGCCATATCCACGAACTGACAGCCGCCGTAGTATCTGTGCGCCGGATATCCTTCCGCATATTTGTTCGTAAGGTGGCTTCCCGCCGCAGCCAAAACCGCCGGAGAAACGAAATTTTCGCTGGCAATAAGTTCTATATTGTTCTGCTGACGGTTGAGTTCTAATTTCAACGCCTCTGCAAGTTCGGGGTCGGTTTGTTCTATCAAAGAAATATCTATCATTGTATCACCTGAATTCGGTTTTTTTTAATTATAACACAATTCATTTTTTCAAACAACCGTATAAAGCCAAATTTTATTAAAAAGCGCGGTAAAAATCCCGACGCATTTTATGCGTCGGGATTTTACGTTCTTTCCGTGTTATACAGGGAGAATACGGAAAATGTGCTTTTGAAGAATCATGAAAATCAAGTCCAAAAGCCAGATGATGTTCCAGCCTAAAAGTAAGCGAAGGATTGCCGCAACAATCTTACCGTCCATAAGTCTGGTTATGAATCCGCATACGAAAGACGTAATGGGAATGATAGCCAAAATAACGCTGACGATATAAGAAAGTCCAAAGTAATCGCTTTTCTTGTTTGCCATTTTATACGTTCTCCTTTATTTGTTTTAATATTAATTATATTATAACATAAATATAAAATATGTCAACACCCGTAATAAAAAAAACAGCGGTAAACCGCTGTTTTTTGATTAATTTATAATGTCACGTATTAAACAAGCTCTATAATAGCTTCTTCGGCGCCGTCGCCGCGACGCGAACCCAAAAGATAAATTCTGGTATATCCGCCGCCCTGACCTTTTTCTTCGGCACGCTGCGCGTATTTAGGAGCAATCTCGTTGAAAAGCTTTTCCATCAAAGGGTGCTGAACATCTTCCGTTCTCTTTTTGAATTCGGATTTCTTTTCCGAAAAAGGCTTAACTTCCTGCAAATCGCGGAGTTTGCTCATAAGCGCTCTGCGCACTGCAAGCTTTTTAGCGCTGTCTTTTACGCCCTTTACGGTTACTTCCTTACCCTTTTTATCGGTCTTGACAACGTCGAATTCCACGTTATCGTCATAGACTTTCATCGCTTTGGTTATAATTTTTTCAACGTAAGGCTGAAGCTCTTTCGCTCTTGCCTTGGTGGTTGTGATTTTTCCGTACCAAAGAAGTTCGGACGCCTGATTTCTTAAAAGCGCAACTCTCTGCTCCGCAGTTCTTCCTAATTTACCGGGCATATATTAGTCCTCCTTGTTTGAAAGTGAAAGACCGTAAGACTCGAGTTTCTGTATAACTTCGTCCAAAGATTTTCTGCCGAGGTTTCTAACCTTTAACATTTCGTCTTCGGTTTTCTTTGTCAGATCTTCCACAGTATGAATGTTTGCGCGCTTCAGGCAATTGTAAGAACGAACGGAAAGGTCCATATCTTCTATTGCCATAGCGAGTATTCTTGCCTGTTTATCATCCTCGTTTTTAACGAGAATATCCATATCTCTTATCGTATCCGAAAGATCTACGAACAATGAAATATGGTCCTGCATTATTTTAGCCGCAAGAGAAACAATTTCTTTTGCGCTGAACGCTCCGTTTGTCCACACTTCCAAAGTCAGCTTATCGTAGTCGGTATTCTGCCCGACGCGGGTATTTTCCACTGCGTAGTTAACCTTTTTGACGGGGGTATATATACTGTCGATAGGTATATAATCCAAAAGTTCAGTGCGGGTATGGTCCGCGCCCTTATAACCTCTGCCGCGGCCGATGGTTATTTCCATATCGATTTTGCCGCCTTCGTCAATGGTGCAGATATGTTTATCGCGGTCTATTATTTCTATTTCGGCGTCTTCGGAAATATCTCCCGCTTTAACTTCGCAGGGACCTTCTTTATAAAGATGTACGACTTTTACATAATCTTTATCGGTTATCGTCGTTTTGATTGCCAACGATTTCAAATTAAGAATAATTTCCGTAACGTCTTCCTTTACGCCGTGAACGGCGGAAAACTCGTGTTTAACCGTTCCGTCCAAAAACCTTATACCCTGCGCCGCCGCACCAGGAAGCGCCGACAAAAGTATTCTTCTGAGGCAGTTGCCTATTGTAAGACCGAAGCCCTTTTCAAGAGGTTCCACAACGATTTTAGCATAAGACTGGTCTTCGCTTTCCTGAGCCTCTATTTTGGGCATATCCATTTCGATCATAAAACTTCCTCCTTTTTATTCGATTTTTACTTGGAGTACAGCGCGATAACAATATGCTCTGCAATCTGACTGTCAATATCGTCTCTCGCGGGCAGAGCCAAAATTTTTCCCTGTAACTTCTCATTGTCGAATTCAAGCCACTTGGGAGTATTGCCTCCCTTGGTTGCTTTGAGTTCTTCGAAGAACTTATTGGAATTTTTGCTCTCTTTAACGGTTACTACGTCGCCTACTTTAACGATAAAAGAAGGAACGTTTACCTTTTTGCCGTTTACAAGAAAATGTCCGTGATTTACAAGCTGTCTTGCCTGCGAGCGGCTTACGCCTATTCCCATACGGAAAATAACGTTATCCAATCTGCGCTCTAAAAGGGAAAGCATGTTTTCACCGGTTATTCCCTTCATTCTGTCGGCTTTTTCGTAATATGCGCGGAACTGACCTTCCTGAACGCCGTAAATTCTTTTAACTTTCTGTTTTTCACGGAGCTGCTGACCGTATTCGGAAACCTTTTTTCTGCCCAAACCGTGTTGACCGGGAGCCATAGGTCTCTTTTCAAACGGGCATTTGCCGTTATAACATTTATCGCCTTTTAAAAACAGCTTTCCGCCCTCTCTTCTGCAAAGGCGGCATTTTGCTTCTCTGTAAGTTGCCATATTATACCTCCTTTATACTCTGCGGCGCTTGGGGGGTCTGCAGCCGTTATGAGGAATGGGAGAAACGTCGGAAATCAACGTGATTTCAACGTCGCACGCGCCAATTGCCCTAATAGCCGATTCTCTGCCCGCGCCGGGGCCTTTTACGTATACTTCTACGGAACGAAGTCCGTGTTCTTTAGCTGCTCTTACAGCGGTTTCGGTCGCCTGCTGAGCCGCATAGGGCGTACCCTTTCTCGAGCCCTTGAAGCCGAGGCTTCCCGCCGAAGACCAACTGATAGCGTTGCCGTTTGCGTCGGTAACCGTTACCAAAGTGTTATTGAACGAGGACTGAATATGAACCTGTCCTCTGTCTACTTTTTTAAGCTCTCTGCGCTTTCTGGTAGTCGTCTGTTTTTTCTGTACTGCTGCCATTTCTCAGTCCTCCTTACTTAGCGCCCTTTTTCTTGGCTACCGTGCGGCGGGGTCCCTTACGGGTTCTCGCATTTGTCTTGGTAGACTGTCCGCGAACGGGCAATCCCTTTCTGTGACGGATGCCGCGATAGCAACCTATTTCCATAAGTCTTTTTATGTTAAGCGAAACTTCGCTGCGAAGTTCGCCTTCCACTCTTAAATTGTGGTCAATGTATTCTCTTAATTTGGAGACGGTGGTTTCGTCCAAATCCTTAACGCGTGTATCGGGATCGACGCCCGTAGCGGCAAGAATTTTCTGCGACGTTTTAAGACCGATTCCGTAGATATAAGTGAGTCCTATTTCAACTCGTTTTTCTCTGGGTAAATCCACACCGGCAATACGTGCCATTTTGATTTTTATCCTCCATATTGTTTATAAATTGTATAGTGTATATAAACCGAATCTGCCGCCGCCTGAAATTTGGAATGATGGCACCGACAAAATCGAAATCGTTTTCGAAATTTTAACGAAAATTTCCGTGAATTTGTTGTTTGACTTTAAAGCACAGAAAAGCGAGCAAAACGAATAGCGCGAGCATTTACAAGGAAAGCGTACAAAACGTACGTGACCAGAAGCAAAGCGCAGCGCGAAAAAGTTATGCGACGCTTATATGCTTTTAATCAGCCTTGGCGCTGCTTATGCGACTTGTTTTTACTGCAAATCACCATAACTTTGCCGTTTCTCTTTATTATTTTACATTTATCGCACATAGGTTTTACAGAAGGTCTTACTTTCATAATTTTCTCCTTTATGATTTGTTCACAAAAAAATTCTACTAAATCGCATGTTATTTTTGTGATTTTATGGTTACTCGCCCTCGTTGTACAATGGTTTTGCACTTTTATTGAAAATTTGTGCAAAATCACATCTCAAAGGCGAAAGTTTTCGCAATTTGCGCATACTGCGCAAAAATTTCTTTTTTACTCGCGCCGTTATTAATGAAGGGTTAAGCCCTCATTAAAACGTTTAGAAAGTATACTGATTTAATTCTTTGAACGCCAGGTAATTCTGCCTTTTTTAAGGTCGTAGGGACTGATTTCAAGCTTTACGTTATCGCCTTCTATAATTCTTATATAGTTAAGACGGAGTTTACCCGAAATATAAGCCGTTATTATATGACCGTTGGCAAGTTTGACTTTAAAGTTTGCATTGGGCAAACATTCTATTACTTTGCCCTCGGTTTCTATAACGTCGTCTTTTGACATCTGAAACGCTCCTATATTTATTGCTTTTAACCGTTTTCCTCGGTTTTTGGATAGTTATAATTTTTTAAAGCCGAATAAACTTCAGAATCGTAGACCATAACGCCTTCCGCAAGTTTCGCGGCAATGGTTTCCGCTTTTTCGGGAAGAAGCCGCAAATGCTTTAAATTTTTCTTTTTCGGATTAACGAACTTTTTAAAATTTCCGTCAACCGCCATAACCGCGTCTTTTGCGGCTAATCGGTAAATTATATAATATCTGCCTTTATCTCTGCCCTGATTGCTTTGGCATATGCCGCCGATAACAGGTTCTTGAACTTTCATAACACTCCGTCAAATTTAAAGCGTAAGTATTTCGACGCCGTTTTCAGTTATAAGCACCGTATTTTCATAATGCGCCGCAGGTTTCCCGTCGGCCGTCACAACGGTCCAGCCGTCGCTTCCGCCAAGATAAACTTTATATGTGCCCATATTTATCATAGGTTCGATACAGATAGTCATACCGGCTTTAAGCCTCATACCCGTTCCCTTTTTGCCGTAATTGGGCACGGCGGGGTCTTCGTGCATTTCCCTGCCTATTCCGTGACCCGTAAGCGCGCGAACCACCCCGTAACCGTTTGCTTCGGCGTGGATCTGCACGGCGGAACCGATATCATAGAGGAAAGAGCCCGCGCGTAAATTTTCTACCGCCTTGAAAAAACATTCTTCGGTTACTTTAACAAGCCTTTTTTTCTCTTCGGAAACATTTCCTATGAGAAACGTTCTTGCCGCGTCGCCGTGAAAACCGTTCTTTTCCGCAGTTATATCCACACTGACTATATCGCCGTCGAGAATTACTCTGTCGCCCGGTATTCCGTGCACCACGACTTCGTTAACCGAAACGCATGAACTTGCCGGATAGCCCTCGTAGCCGAGCTCGGAAGGATAAGCGCCGCAAGAAGTGATATACTTATATACAAGACTATCAACTTCCTTAGTCGTCATCCCCGCGCGAATATTTCTACCGACAAAATCAAGCGTTTCTTTAACTATTCGGCAACTTTCGCGCATCAATTCGATTTCCGCTTCGCTTTTTACCGTCACCATATTTATTTATCTAATATTTTGCAAATCTGCTCGAATACCAAGTCGGGACTGCCTTTCCCGCTTTTAACGGTTGCAAGCTTACCCATAGCTTTATAATAATCGATTAACGGCGCGGTTTGCGTATTATAAGTTTCGAGACGGGTTTTTACAGTTTCCGGGTTATCGTCCGCACGCTGATACAATTCACCGCCGCATTTTGCACAATGCGTTTCACCGTTTAAAGTGGAAACATGATAGCTTTCTCCGCAAGCGCAAACTCTTCTGCCGCATATTCTGTCCAAAAGCAAATTCTCGTCAACGTCTATATTAAGACATAAATCTATTTGAGCGAATTTATCGAGTTCCTGCGCTTGAAACAGATTGCGGGGGAAGCCGTCGAGCATATAACCGCTCTGCGCGTCGTCCCAGGTAAGTCTGTCCTTTACGATATCGCAGGTTACTTCGTCGGGAACAAGCTTGCCAGCGTCTATAAACGACTTTGCGAGCTTGCCTATTTCAGTACCGCCCTTTATGTTGGCGCGGAAAATATCGCCCGTGGAAATATGCAGAAGCTTGTATTTTTCTTCTATTTTACTTGCCTGCGTGCCCTTGCCTGCGCCGGGCGCGCCCAAAAGAATGATATTCATACTTATACTCACAAAATTTTTGCGACGAATTGCTTTATCCCAACCATTTAAACTGCGGAGATGCAAGCAAGACAAGGAGCGCGCGGCTTTTCGAGGGGAGTTTACTCTGCGTAAATGAACCTATGAAAAACGTAAGCGCGACACCGTATTGCGCCGCATGTACGCGGTTTAACTTTATTTGAGGAAGCCCTTATAATTCTTCATCATAAGCTGACTTTCCAGCTGCTTATCCAATTCCATAGCAACCGAAACTACAATCAGAATACCCGTAGTGGAGAACACCGAAAGGAGAGACAAGTTGTTATTTTGAAGAACTCCCGTCAAAATCATAGAAAGTATCGAAGGAATAAACGCTACAAGCGAAAGATAAATCGCGCCGAAAAGCGTTATTCTGTTATTTATTTTTCTAAGATAATCAGACGTAGGTTTCCCGGGACGAATACCCTGAATAAATCCGCCGTTCTGCTGAATTGTCTTTGATACGTCTTCCGGGTTAAACTGCATTGACGAATAGAAGAATGCAAACGCGAATATAAGCAAGCAAAGCGCCAACATGTAGAACAACTGTCCCCAAGGATTACCCGAACCCGAAAACCATGTGGTTATACCGATTTCCGCGTCCGAACCGGGCCAGAAAAGACTTATTATCATCTGCGGGAACGAAATCAAAGCGAAAGCGAAGATAAGAGGCATAACGCCCGAACCCGAAATTCTGATGGGAATAACCGACGACTGACCGCCGTACATTTTTCTGCCTTTAACCTGTTTTGCGTACTGAACCGGTATTCTTCTTTCTGAAAGGTCAACCGTTACTATCGCAAAGAATTCAACAACCGTCAAGACGATAAAACCGAGAAGTTCCCAGAATCTTGAATAAGTTCCAGCGAAACCTTCCTGCAAGTTAGTAACAATAGTAAGACCTGCCGTAGAAATAATACCCACGAAGATTATAAGCGATATACCGTTAGAAATACCGTATTCGGTAATTCTTTCGCCGAGCCACATAACAAGCATGGCGCCTGCGGTATAAACAACCGTAAGGAAAATACCCGCAACCCATTTTGCGCCCTCGGTGGAAATACCTCCCGTAACGTCGCCGAAAACTTTAAGGTTGATAGCCATGTCTCCGCTGCCTATAAGTCCGCCGAAATTCAATATAATACCTATTGCCTGAGCAATCGCAAGGGCAATAGTAACATAACGGGTTATCTGAGCGATTTTCTTTCTGCCGTCCTCGCCTTCTTTTGAAAGGCGTTCAAGCGCGGGAATACCGACCGTCAACAGCTGCACTATAATGGAAGCGTTGATATAAGGGCTGATACCCAAAGCAAACAACGTAGCGTTTCCGAGCGAACCGCCGGTAATCGACGATAAAATATTGAGGAAACTGTTTTCTTTTATGACCGCATTGAAAGTTTCGGGGTCGATACCCGGTACGGGAATATAACAGCCGAGACGGAATAACAAAAGAAGCAAAAGGGTTATCCAAATCTTCTTCCTTATTTCCTTGACCTTAAAACAATTTTTTATTGTTTCAAACATAATAATTTCTCCTCACAAAAATTCTAAAACATATTTCGTTCTCGAATTTTTCGTGATATTAGGGCTTTTCACCCTCGTGCGCGTTTACAAAGCGCGCACAATTAATTTAAATTATTCGGTAATTTCCGCTTTTCCGCCGGCTTTCTCTATAGCTTCCTTAGCCGAAGCGGAGAACTTAGCCGCTTTTACGGTAAGCGCAACTTTCAATTCGCCGTTGCCCAAAACTTTAAGACCTACTGCGTTTTTAACTTCTTTTGCAAGTCCGTTAAGTCTGACATAACCCAAATCCACTTCTGTGCCTGCGGGAACGTTTTCCAATTGGCTTAAATTAATAATTACGTAACTTTTAGCCCATTTATTATGGAAACCGCGCTTGGGAATTCTTCTTGCAAGAGGCATCTGACCGCCTTCGAAACCGGGACGAACGCCGCCGCCGGAACGCGCCCACTGACCTTTATGACCTTTACCGGAGGTTTTACCCGTTCCCGAGCCTATTCCTCTGCCAAGTCTTTTGGCGGGTTTTCTTGCGCCCTCTGCGGGCGATAAAGTATCGATACGCATAATTTCTCCTTAAACCTTTTCAACCTTTACGAGATGAGCTACTTTTTTAAGTTGTCCCATATTCGCGGGGGTTTCTTCCAAGGTTCTTTCCTGACGGATTTTTTTAAGACCGAGAGCGGCTACCGTAGCCTTGACGGACTTTATTTCTCCGTTGGTACTTTTAATTAAAGTAACTTTAACCATTTGTTGCCTCCCTTTACGCCTTCAACTCGTCCACGCTTTTACCGCGTGCCGCAGCTATTTCTTCCGGCGATTTCAAATCGAAAAGACCGTAAACGGCAGCCTTTACGCAATTTATGGGGTTGGAAGTACCGTGAGACTTGGTTCTTACGTCTTTCCCCCCGGCAGCTTCCATTACCGCACGAACGGGACCGCCGGCAATAACGCCGGTACCTTCTTCGGCCGGCATCATAAGAACGGAGCCTCTGCCGAATACGCCCAGAACGGTGTGAGGAATGGTAGTTCCGCTGAGAGAAACCTTTTTCATGTTTTTCTTAGCCTGTGCGTTTGCTTTTTCTATTGCTTCGGGAACTTCTTTGGATTTACCCATTCCGTAACCTACCGAGCCCTTGCCGCCGCCGACAACCACAAGCGCCGCGAAGCGCATGTTTCTGCCGCCTTTAACGGTTTTGGTAACTCTGTTAACTTGAATGAGTTTCTTGATTAAGCCGTCGTCTTCCTGCCTTCTTCTGTTATCTCTTCTTGCAGGTCTTTCTTTCTTTTCTTCCATATCAAGCTCCTTAGAATTTGAGTCCGGCTTCCCTTGCGCCGTCTGCCAATGCCTGAACGCGTCCCGTATAAATATATCCGCCTCTGTCGAAAACAACGGTTTCTATACCCAACTTTTTAGCTTTTTCGGCAACTGCCTTGCCTACTTCTTTAGCCGCGTCGGACTTGTTCATCTTCTTTATTTTGCTCTGTACGCCCTTTTCCATGGTAGAAGCCGCGCAAAGCGTTACGCCTTTAACGTCGTCTATAATCTGAGCGTAAATGTGATTTAAACTGCGGTAAACGCTGAGTCTGGGAGATTCCGTCGTTCCCTTAATCTTTTTGCGCACTCTTGCGTGTCTTCTCAAGCGTTCCTTGTTTTTATCTATTTTATTGAACATAATTTCTCCTTCAAGCAAGCCGCCGTTTTATCGGCGTTTCTTCTCATTGCGCTTTAACGCGCACGGAATTACTTCTTGCCTTTGCCTCCCGTCTTACCTTCCTTACGTTCGATAACTTCATCCGAATAAGCTATGCCGTAACCGTGATAAGGCTCGGGAACTCTTATTTTCCGAATGTTTGCGGCGGTCTGCCCTACGACCGTTTTATCGATTCCGGAAACCACTATTTCATTGGGGGAGGGACATTCGAATTTAATGCCTTCGGGTTCTACAAACTCAACGGGATGGGAAAAGCCTACGTTCATAACCAGCTTATTGCCCTGCTTTGCAACTTTCCAACCTACGCCGTTTACTTTCAAGGTCTTTTTGTAACCTTCGGTCACGCCTACGACCATATTGTGCAAAAGCGCGCGGTAAAGTCCGTGCATAGCATCCGTTCCCGCAGCTTCGGAAGTTTTAACCACTTCCGCTTCCGCGCCGTTTACTTTAATATCTATATCGCCTACTACCTTCTGGGTAAGAGTTCCTTTTCCGCCCTTAACGGTTATCAAACCGTTTTCAAACGTTACCGTTACTCCCGCAGGTAAGGCAACGGGTAATTTACCTATTCTTGACATTTTAAATTACCTCCTTACCAGATATAGCAAAGCACTTCGCCGCCTACGTTCTGCGCCTTTGCCTGCTTATCCGTCAATATACCCTTGTTGGTGGAAAGAACGGCAATTCCCAATCCGTCCATAACTTTGGGCATAGTCTCAACGTCCGAATAGACGCGGAGACCGGGGCGGGAAACTCTTTTAAGTCCGTTGATAACGGGCTTTTTCTTGCCTACGTATTTAAGGGTAAGTATCAATTTGCCGTTAAAGCCGTCCTCTTCGAGTTTTACGTCGGAAACGTAACCTTCGGAAAGCATTATATCGGCAATAGCCTTTTTCATATTGGATGAGGGAACCTCAACCGTTTCTTTATTTGCTCTCAACGCGTTTCTTACGCGGGTGAGCATATCCGCTATAGGATCTGTCATAATATTCTGTACCTCCTCTCACCAACTCGATTTTTTCACACCGGGAATCAATCCCTTGTAAGCGAGGTTTCTGAAGCATATACGGCATACTCCGTATTTGCGCAACACCGCATGCGGTCTGCCGCAAATAGAGCATCTCGTGTAAGCTCTCGTCGAGTATTTAGCAGGTTTCTGCTGTTTGTTTATCATTGCTTTCTTAGCCATATCTTACTCCTTACCTCTTAAAGGGCAATCCCATCGCCCTTAAAAGCTCTCTCGCTTCCTCGTCGGTCTTTGCGGTTGTTACGAAACAAATATCCATACCCCTGATTTTCTCTACCTGGTCGTACTGAATTTCGGGGAATATAAGCTGTTCCTTCATGCCTGTACAATAGTTGCCTTTACCGTCGAAGCTGTCGGCGGAAAGTCCTCTGAAGTCGCGCACTCTGGGAAGAGCTATCGATACGAATTTATCGTAGAAGTCGAACATCATCTTGCCGCGGAGCGTAACTTTAAGTCCTATCGTCATACCCTCGCGCACTTTGAAGTTTGCAACCGACTTTTTAGCTTTGCGCAATACGGGCTGCTGTCCGGTAATAAGCTTCATTTCGTTCTGCGCAATCTGAATCGACTTAGCGTTATCTTTGATATCTCCGAGTCCGGAACTTACTACTATTTTAACGAGTTTGGGAACCTGCATAGGATTCTTGTAACCGAACTGTTTAATCAGAGCGGGTACGACTTCCTTCTCGTAATGTTCCTGTACTCTTGATTTATAAACTTTTTCCGTTTTAACGGTCTTTTTTGCCTTAGACGCTTTAGCCGCCTCGGTTGCTTCGGTCTTTTCAACTTTTTCAACCTTTTCTACTTTTTCCGCTTTCTCGGTTTTAACCGTCTTGGCGGTTTTGGTAGTTTTGGTAGCTTTAGCCGCTTTTTCCTGCTTTTCGGCGCTCTCAACCTTTTCGGTATCTGCTTTCTTCGTAGCCACGTCGTACCTCCTTATTCAGCCTTATCGCCCGCGCTTTCCGCGGTCTCTTCTTTCTTGGCGCGTTTTCTTACGCGCTTCTTGGGTTCTTCCTTCTTGACAGCCGCTTTTGCGCCCTTGCCCGCAAACGCCTTATCAAGCGTTGCGCCGCATTTGGGGCAAACTCTCGCATTCTTACCGTTAACGAGGGAATGTTTAACCCTTACAGCCTTTTCGCACTTTTCGCACACTACCATTACGTTGGAAACGTCCATAGGTGCGGGAACTTCGACTATCTGAGATACTTCGTTGGCTTTTCTTGCCTTTTTCGCCTTTTTGTGAATATTCACGCCTTCGACGGTTACCGTGCCGTTCTTGGGAGAAGTGGCAATTACTTTGCCCTGCTTGCCCGCATACTTACCGGTGATAACCAAAACATTATCATTCAATTTTACGTTCATAGCCTTTTCTCCTTAATTAAAGCACTTCGGGAGCAAGCGAGATAATCTTCATATAAT
>CATKAP010000118.1 GCA_949746255.1 uncultured bacterium | reverse complement strand
GTCGAGCCGGTCTATGAGGGCCGCTCTGGCCTGTTCCCGGAGGCCTCCGGGCTTCTTTTCGTCCGACTCCAAAATGGTGAGGCATTCGGCCAGCCACTTGGGACCGGCTGCGTCTTTGGGGTGGGTGGGGAAGGCGAGGGTTTCCAGGTACTTGCTGAAGAACCAGTCCGCCCCCTCCTGGACCTTTGCGACCTGGGCGTTGTACCCGGCGGCATACCTGGTTGTGAGTATGTCCAGGGGTACCTGGTCCCGGTTGTGTTTTAGCTTCTCGAAGTCGGCGTGGAACTGCTTCAGTCGCTCTCCGTCTGTCATTCCGTTCGTGCCTCCTATACGGGCCACACAGGGCCACTGGTGGCCTTTGTTTTTGGGTGGTACTCTTACCCTCCGGCTTCTCTAACGCACGCCTTTTTTCCGTGGAAAAACGGCCCCTTTCACCTAACTTTCCGGGGTAGGTGAAAGGCCCTGAAGCCCTGCGGCTGTAGGGGTTGCGGGTCAACCTTTCACCTTTCACCTAACTTTTCAGAAATACAGCGTTTTTTTAGAATTATGTCTTTATTGCAGAAATTCGTGCGTTAGTGCAAAGTTTTGCTAAAATACAGTGTATTTGGTGAAAGTAGTGTAAATAGGTGAAAGGTAAAGGCCCTATCCGTTGCGGCTGTAGGCTTTGACCGCCTTTCACCTAACCTTTCACCTGGCCTTTCACCTAATCGCAGTTGAAAGGTTTTAGAAGGGAAGTTCGCCGTCATCGCCGCTTATTTCGTGGAATTGCTGTTGGTGCCAGTCCGGCTCCGGGTCCGATCTGCTGCCGCCCTCCGCCAGTTCCTCCGCATCGTCCACGGGGTCCTTGCTCTCCGCCAGTTTGCCTATGTAGAACTCCACAAAGCGGCTGCTGCGGGTGCCGAACCACTTCATTACGGTGTAGGTCTTGCGGCCTCCTTTTTCGGTATACGAGGAAATCAGGCCGTTGTCCGCCATGTATTTCATGGTCTTGCGGGGGCTGTATCCGGCTTTTGACAGGGCCTG
>CATKAP010000117.1 GCA_949746255.1 uncultured bacterium | reverse complement strand
CAATCCTTATTTTTTTCCTGATTTCTTTTGCCGAAAATCTGCATTCATTATCATTCACATGAAAATCAACATCAAAGTCAAAACCCACATTGGATTTTATATCATATGTCACCATGTTTCTTTCGACACTTCCTACAAAATAAAATTGGAAGGTAAAATACTGGCGGACTTCATTTTGTACAGAATTTATGATCTTTATTATATCTTTCTTTGAAGAGGATAATTGTTTTGTTGTTGCATACTGGAAATTATACATTTTTTTCGTCTCCTTTTTCTAAATTTATCCCCATGCCGACCATTTAACTTTGTTAAATCATTATATCATATAACTTTTATTTGATTTTTTCAAGATACTTTTTTCAAAATAATTAAAATCTTTTCAAATAATTTTGCTTTTCAACTTTTCCATTATAGAATTCCTGAGAATGGTTTCTTCCAATTTCACCAGTATATAATAATTCCTTCATTGAATCCGTAAGATTACGCTCTATGCGTAATGCACGTTTTAAATTTGTGGTAGACATATTAAGTTCTTTTGCAATCTCATCAAGATTCAAGTGTCCAGATTGGACACTTGAATTTCTATTACCACCATGTTCAAAACCATACCAATTATTTAAAAATTCAAAACATTACTATGATTTGAAGAAAACTTCCTGTAATAATCAGAATCGTTCCTATAATAACTTTCTTTTTATCTTTTTTAAAATTTTCTTGCTGATGATTAAACCAATCAGCAGTTCCAACATAATTTTCTTTTGTTCCAAGAATCGACCATAAACTAAATATAGTACCAATCATAACTAAAATAATTCCCACTATGCTTATGTACTTACTCATGCTTATTTCTCCCTTAAATTTTGATATATCTTTGCATATAAATTTATATTATGATATTAGGTATATCCACTAGTATTTTTTGTACGAACGGTTTAAAACGTTTAGTTTTTATGAATCTATTTCTACCATGTCTTGTTGCTGTTTAAATTCTATTGTCTTTGTACTACCACCAGTTCGTCTAATAAGTTCGTCTTGTCCAATTACTTTTACAAGGTTCGCAATTTGTTGTCCCATAACATCTTTATTATGGTAGAAAATCGTTGTATATACATTATCATTTAAAATTAAATCACGCAAAATATCTTTGTCTGTTATGTCTAGTGAATGCCCAAAAATATAAAGATTATTTGATGAGCCATTAAAATATTTAATCTCATCTAGCCATTCTTTATATTTACATCCAGTTTCTTTCAATATTCTTTGGTAAAACTTCTTAAATGCAATAAATTCTACATCTCTATTTTTTCTATCCTCTGGTAAATATTCATCAATTCCAAGCACCATATTATTTTTTTCTATTGTATTACTAATATCAGCCTTCCCATGAATATAATCAAAATCTAAAACCTTAAAACTGCCATACACTCTTTCGTATGTTTTCGTATAATTAAACGAAAGGATATGATCAATATCAAGCGAATCTACATCATGTGATTTCTTTTGTATTTCCATTTTATCCACATATTCCGTCAAATATATTTCTAATGCCCTGTTAAGTCTATGTAAATCATATAACAATACATTCCTTAATTCTTTGTATGTTTTTTTAACAAACCAATCTATATATCTTTTATTTAAATAATCATTTGTTAAACTTTTTATTTTATCTTCTAATGTGATGTTATTGTCCAACATATCATTATCTACTGATTGGATCATTAGGGATATTTCAGATTCAAAATCAATCCAGTTTTCTTTTTGGTACAGTGGATTGTTAAGAAAGTAATCAATCCAAAAGTTGTCGTATATTAAACTAAAAATCTCATCACATATATTTTTATAAACATCTTTATAAAATAAACTATTGAAAAATTTTAAAATGGGTATATCTACTTCTTTACATTCTGCTGTTCTTTTTCTTGATAAATATGAATGAAATTGCTGATATTTTTTTATCCATTCCAAAAAATCTGTGTACCTTGTAGGCAGTCCATGAACCAGATCAAATCCATTCCCTAATACTAATATATTCATACTGACATCCCCTGTCTTTCGTGTTTATATTAGTTTATCATTTGCTGGTATTTGGCGCAATAATTTGTTTGTATGATTTCAGTTTACATATTATTTATTTCAACACTCAATTTCTCCATCCTACGCCGAACAATATTATATTTTTAATCCATCCCCCACAATCCCTTACAACTAAACCCAATTCCACACCTTCATCCCAAATATGCAGCAGTCCAATAACCACTCCTAAAATTCCGACATTCCTTTATTTCCCAACAGAAAGTCCGAACTAACTCAAGTTATTCTCAAATAACTTCTAATAAGTACGAATAATATATATTGATAACAATTTCTAATGATTAAAATTTCCCTATAAATCAAGACATTTACAATGCTCCATACAGTCAGCAATCCTCTCCTACCGAACATCCTTATATCATAATCCATTTTT
>CATKAP010000116.1 GCA_949746255.1 uncultured bacterium | reverse complement strand
GGGGGTGGTGTTGCCGTCCTCAAAGGCGGCGGCCAGGGCGTAGTCTGGGGAGCGCATCCACTCGCCCACGATGCCATAGGTGTTGGAGCGATAGAGGCCGCACATGGCCTTGTATTGGGGCTTTTCGGTATTCGTCAGAAAAAAATTGCCGTTTTCATCGAAGGTCTTCTCCCAATCGACCGAAACCGTCAGGAGCTTCCCCGCTCCGATGTCCACCTTGCTGGCTGTGATGGCAAGGCAGGGGGTGGTGTTGGTGTTGTAGGTGGCGGGAATATTTACTGCGTATGTGGGCTGGGCCGGGGCCGGAGCTGAAGTGACAGGCGGGGCTTCCGTCCTAAGCCCTGAGAAGGTGCAGTAGATTTGGGTATTGGCCTCCGATGCCGAGGCCGGAAGGGGGAGCGCCAGAAGGAGTGCCAGGGAGAGGAATGCGGCGAGAGCTTTCTTTTTCATGGGTGGACCACCTCTCAGATTATTTCTATCGTGAGCTTTACATCAGCTCCATTCATGGGCTGTGTGCTGTCCAGGGAGTAGCAGCTATATCGGAGGATGGAGCTTTCATAGACCCCCGCCGTCGGGACTGAGGCGAGGGCCATGGTGGATAGTCTTTCCCCTGGAGGGACGAGGCCTGATCTGAAAATCTCCTCCCCGCTCGGGAGAAACAGGGAGATGACGAAATAGCAGGCATTCCCTGCCGGGTTGTAGAAGGGGGCCGTCTGCTGGCCTGTGCTGGCCGCTATCTGGAGCCGGTCGAAGCCGGGGATGGTGATGGACCCCTCCGGGGCGGTGGCCTGGGCCGTGGGTATTGCTGGAGCTGTAGCGGTAGACGCTGGCGGCTGGGGTTCTGCTGCTGGAGCTGGGATAGTAGCCCCCTCCCCGATGTGATACCCCACCATCCCGGCCAGGAGGATGAAGGCGACCGCACATAGAGCGCCCAGGGAAAGCACCAATTTGTCAAGCATGAAGTTCACCCCCCTTCGTCTGCCCTCCCTATGGTATCAGCTTTCTGGGCGGATGGACAGGCAAAGTGGGTGGGTGATTTTCGCCACCTCCGCATGGTGGAGTTATCGGCGGGGCAGGAAGCTGTTGCCCCTGCTTCCACGGCCTCGATGACGGGGCTGGCGTAGTGCTTGTATGGGCGCATGAAGTCT
>CATKAP010000115.1 GCA_949746255.1 uncultured bacterium | reverse complement strand
CGGCTCGTCCTGCGTCGACAATGATGTTTGCAAGGGCAAGACCATTGACGCGTCTTGCATTTCGTGCACTTCGTCGACGATAACGGTTTTTAAGTTTCGCCCTTCGAGTGCTTTTTGCCGCGCCGACATTTTTTTGATTGTCGCTTTGTTTTGCGCCGAAAACTTGCCCGTTTTTTTGCGCTGTTTGGGGTTTCCGAAAAATATGCCTTTGACCGTCTTTTTTGTGACGCGTTCAATCGACTTTGACTCCTCGCGAAAAGCGTTGATACAATCAAAAATCAAACTTGCCTGCTCGTAGTCGTTCGACGCGCACATCACTTTTTGACCCGCCTCGCCGCAAACCCAATCGGCAAGCACTAACGCCGCCGTAAAAGGCGTTTTGCCGTTTTTGCGCCCCATAAGCAAGAGCACTTCTTGAAAGCGGCGCACCCAACGCCCGCCGTCGGACGTTTCGGGGTCGTAGATGTAAAAGCCGAATATTGCCTCCGCGATTGCTTTTTGACAAAGCGCAAGTTTGAACGGCTTGCCCGCGAACGGTGCCTCAAAGTGCTTGACTTCTTTTTCGATAAAATTTATGCGCTTATGGGCGGGTGCAAGGTCAAAGCGGTATTTGTCGGAGCGGTACAAAATGTCTTGAATAAGCCCTTCAAGCGTCGTTTGTAATTCACGCCCGACAAGTATTGCACCCGCGCGGCACGCCTTGTAATACTCGATTAAATAACTATGCCGCCCGCCAACATCGGGGTTTATTGCGTGCCAACCCTGCAACGGGACGATGTCGGGGTTTATCGGCAACCAATCGACCGCAACCGCCGCCGCGTCCGCATTAGGTGTTGTCGTCGTCATAGTCGGACAACCCGTCGTCGTCGTCATTGTTTATTGCCCCCAACATTTCCTTGTTTAATTTTTGCATACAAGACGCGTATTGTGCCATGTACCGCGTCCGAGCCTTGCCCGCCGCCGTTTCCTTTTGCACGGTCGGGTTGCGGCGGTCGTATATCAAAAGCGGCAATGTCTTTATCATTTCAAGGTCTGCCCACAATTCGGCAACCTTGCGTATAAGCGCGTCGTTGACCTGCAAGCGCGTTGAGTCCGCGCCCGCGTCCGTGTAAAGTTTGACGAGCCGTTCGTATTCGCTGTCGGCGAGTTCCGATTTTGATTTCTTTGCGGTATCTTTTGCCATGTGCCGCCTCCGTGATTTATATTTTCAAAAGTTTTCGGAAAAAAAGTCAAATTTTCCTTGTGTATGCAAAATGATTTCGGCTGGCAGTCTTTTCGACTTCCGAAAATTTTTGCGGTGACGGGGGGAGTTATTCGCGGTAACGCGTAAAATAATTTTCAACCCAACCGACCGCCGCGTCGCGCGCACCTTGCGGCAACCCCGCTTGATTGATACGCGCAATGCACTCGACCTTCGGTGTTGCTATGTGTACAAGTTCGGCGTTGTATTCCTTGACGAATATGTCGCGGTCGAATTTGTCGGGGTACATACCGATGATGTACGCGTCTTGCCACTTGCGCCGCGCTGTCGCTGTGCGTATTTCGTCAAGCAACATATCGCGTATATTGAACGCAACGCGTTTGACCGCGTCGGGCTTGTCGTAAGCCCCACAAACACATATTGCCCGATGTATCGCGTCAAGGTCAACAACGATGTCATTGCGCGTTGCAACTGCGTTGACGTACGTGTTTTTGCCTGCATACGGTGCGCCGTATATTAAATACACGTGCTTTTGTCCGACCGCATTGCCAAACCGTCCGTGCTTTAAGTTGTGACAGTCGTGGCACAACACTTCGATGTTGTCGGGGTTTAGCGTGATATTTACATCGTCGATATTGTCGAGCGTAAGTTCGATTTTGTGATGTGCTCGCAAGTACGATATGTCAAATACACCCCCGCATATTGCGCAAATACCGCCGCTTTTGATTTTGCAAGATTGCGCCAAGTCCAAAAAGTCCTTGCGGCAATAAAACGCGTGTATCGGGTCAAGTGCCATTTTATACACCCTCCGTTTGGTCGGGCGGTATTATGCCGCGCTCCGCAAGTTCAAGCGACTTTTTGCGCAATTCGATTGCCTGCGGGTCGCGGGCGTATTCGTCCGAAAAACGGTTGATAAGCAAGAATTGTATCATATTTCCGTCGGCTTTCGCGTGCCGCGTGTAAGTCGTCGTTTTTGACCCCGTGACGTTGCCTTCCTTGTCCTTAAATTCGACGGTTGTCGTTTCGGTGTAGTCGTAACCCATAGCAACTTCAAACGATTTATTGACCAAGTCTGTTTGCAAAGCCCTTTTTGCTTTGTAAAGTGTTTCGGTCAATTCGGGGTATTTTTTCTTGTATTCTGCCCATTGCGTTTTTCCGACTTTGTAAAATTCGCAAATTTGACCTTCAGTAACACCGCACCGCACGTACCTTTCAATGTCTGCCAAATAAGGTTTCACCTTATTTGCGTATTGACACTCGCCGCCGCGCTTTTTCTTTTCGCCCGAAGTGCCAACGCCCGCTTTTTCAGCGGGAGCGGGAGCACGGGTCTTTTTTGTGCTGTTTTTGGTTTGTTTCGGCATTATTTGCCCTCCTTGTTGTCAAGTAAAATTTTTGCGATTATGTAAAACGGCAAAGCCGCAAGCGCAATCAAAAGCGGGACGCAACAGGCGAGCCACGACGCACCGTATGCGCCGCACGCCTTGCAAATAAGCAAGATTGCCGAAAGCGGGACGCAAAAGACGATTGCAAGCAATAACACGATGTACAACAAACTCAATATCACGGCAAACGGTTTCATTTTCGCCCCCTGCAAAGTTTGATACTTAAAATCGCGTAATTGTCGTCGAGTCCAAAACCGCAATTTTGCAAAATGTGTGTCACGGTTGTGCAAACCTGCCGCCCCGTGTATTCGGTGCCCGTGAATTCGCGCAAAATCAGCATATCGCCGACGGCGAAGTCGCGGTCGTTTTTGCGCAACTCGGCTTTTTTGCGTCCGCTTTTAACGGCGGCGAAGTGTTGCGGCAAAATCTTTAAGTCGTGAATTTTAGCCATTGTTTTTACCTCCGAAAATAAATAATTTTTCAACGCGGGCGTGTTTCTCGCGGTTGTTCAAGTGTGTTGTCGTTTGCCGTTCCCAAATACACGTAAAATCGGACGGCGCGGCGTATTCGCTTATGACAACGATGTGCCCGTCGCGGGCGCGTTCACGGCACCATTGCCAAAATGCCGATGTGTCGAATTTTTGACCGTAACCGATACCTTCAGCGTACGGCGGGTCGCAATAGATAAGCACTTTTTTGTGTTTCGGAAAAATCAACTCGCGATAATCGCAACAACCAACCAAGATGTCGTGCAGGTTAGGAAGTTGACGCACAAAGTTTGCTTTGCTTTCTTCAAAGTAGTTGCGAACGGTGCCGCCTTTGGTGTTCGCTGTCGCGCCGTAACAACCGCCGTGCACACGGGCGTTGTATGACGCAAAAAGCAAGATTGCCGCGCGGTACCAAGCCGCGTATTTTTCGCCGTTGTCGCGCACGTCGTAGTATTCTTCACGCGTCGGCGTATGTAGCAGGTCGAGCAATGACGGGTTGTCAAGGCACGCCTCGATAAGTTCGCCCGCAAGCGGGTCAATGTCGTTGCCGAGCCTGTGTTTGCATTTGATTTTGTCAATGACGTTAAAACCGCCGACAAACGGCTCGACATATTCGTCGATGTTGTTGCGGTCGATAAGGTCTTGCAATATCGGCACAATGTCGCCCGCAATTTTTGCTTTACTCCCGATGTATTTCACGTTGTTTGCCTCCTTTTGGGGCGCGCCTTGCCATTTTGACGTATATGTACGCGCCCGACACATACACGCTTGTTTTTGCGTTAAATTTCAACATTTCGTACCCGTTGTACATTTTCTCGAACGTTGCGCGGCGATCGAGTTTTTCACCGACAAGGCGGTTGACCTTGTTGCGGGTGAATTTGCAATCGGCAACGGTGATTTGCGGCTTTTCAAGGTTTTTTGACGCAACGTAACGCTTTGCGCCGCGCGGGTCTTTCGATATGTACCGCGCCATGCCTTCGTAACCGTTTTCGTCAGCCTGTAAGCGACGCGTTTGTGTGCGGGCACCGTTTCGCCATAACCGTTCGGCAACATCGCGGTCGGGAAAGTTTGTCACGAAGTGGTGATGTACGCGCTTTTTGCCTTTTTCTTCGTCGTCGTCGAATTCCGTCACGTAGACGTATTTTAACGGCGGGAAGTTGTGTCGTTCGGCGTAATATTTCAGGCGGCGAAAGTATTTTGCCATTTCCTTTTGCGCCGACTCTATCGACGACGGCAACTTTGCGGGGGAATAAGTAACGGTGCCCCATATATCGTCGTCGGTAAAGTTTGTGTTGATTAGCCGAATAAGATTTTTTGTTGCGTTCTTTTCATTGAGTCGCTTTTGCGTTTCACGGCTTGACTTTGCTTTACGTGCCCGCACGGTTGATTTATGCGTATTCCATATCGGGTAAATTTCGCACTCCAAGACATTGCCGCTTTTGATTGTCTTTGTGCGATATTGCACGATGTGCGGGTCATTGAGTAGTTGCAACCGTTCGTCGTCCGTGTCCGTGTACGCATAGATGTCGTCAAGGTCGTAACGTTCGGCGTCGAGTGTATATTTTGCCATGCTTGCCTCCTTGATGTAGTAAACAAGGACAATGACGCGGGGGTCTTGCCCCCCGCACCCCCGCAAGGCTCTGGAATACAACACGGGGGCGCAACCGTAAACACGCCGATGTGCTTTTATTCCTGCAAGACGGGTGCCGCGCTTTCCCTTTGATGTTGTGTGTTTGTCCGTCGCTTGTCTTGCAACGTAGCACACCCGCCAAGCGGACGAGTCAAACGTTGCATACGCAAAATTTGCTTGCGCAAATTCGGTGCGTTTGACTCTGCTTGTTGGTGTGCCTATACGTTGACAAGGCGACGGAATAAAACACACAACTTTCAATCGGGCAAGTATTACTTCGTTGATAAGATAATACTTCATTACAAGCCCGTAAAAGCACTCGTTTTGACCTTGCAAAAGGTGTTGACAACCGCCCCGCAAAGTGCTATAATATACACGGTTTGGTTGATGTTCGCGTCAACTTCGGGTGCCGTAAGCGCCAAACAATCACGGCACCCGCCATTTTGTCCTTGATGTACGGTTTATGTATTGACCGTATCGCCCGTCGGCGGTGTTCCTGCACCGTCGGCGGCTTTTTTATTGCCTGTTGATAACTCCGCGTCAAGTTTGAATATAAAGCGGCGTATGAGTTCGCTTTTCTTTGTGCAACCGAATTTGCGCAAAGCGGCGGGAGCAAAGACGCGGTCGGCAACGTCGCGCGGTATTTCGACCGTCAAATTGTAAACGTCGATGTTGTCGCGGCGAGCGCGGGTCTTTGCGGTGTTTTTGTTGCTGTCGGGCGATACGGTGCCGAGCGCAATTTCGCGGGGGTCGTAGATGTCCGCAACGTCACAAACGAGCGTATCGCAAATAACTTTTAATTGTTGGGGAGTAGGTAAACACACGTCGTTGACAATTTTGCTTAAAAGCGGTTTATCAACGCGACGGTCAACGCGGTGTACCGCGTCGAGCACTTCTTTTTGCTGTATGCCCTTGACGGACATTATTTTTTTGTATTTCGACATTATCGTACCTCCACGTGGTCGGTCTTTGCGTCCGAGATAACGGCGGCGACATCGCGCAACACCGCAACTTCGGACGCTGTCAAACCGTTGCTTTTGATTGCGTCGGTTGTCTTGATGTAAATGGGCACGGACGGTAAAAAGTCGCCCGTCGGCGTACGCATTGCGGTCACGCCTATTTGTACAAATTCGCCGTTTTTCACGTCGCAACTCCTTTGCCCGCCCCACGCAGGGGCGGGCGATTTCTCGATTTTAGATTAAAGGCAAAAGCCGAAGGACACGCCGCACGCGTTGCTCGCGGGGCCGTAGCGCATAACGCCCGTCGTGCCGACGGCGCAGAAGTTAGTCGCGCACGACGCACTAGGCGAACGGAGCCACCAAACGCACGCGGCACCGCTGTCGCGTTTTTTGACGCGGTTTTCGGGCTTTTCAAAATACTTGTATTGCACGCCTTCGTCGTCGCCGCTGTCTGCCGCGTCCGTGCCGACAATTTCGACTTCGGAAAACAAAAACAACTTGTCGACAGTCATTTCGATTTCGTCGGAGCCGCCGCCTTTTGTTGTTGTCTTTACGACGGGTTGCAGGACGGCGCGTACATCGTCGGGCAAAAGATTTTCAATGCGTTGCATATAGACGATGCGCATTTTGCTTTTTGCCCAACCACCCTTGTTGGTGTCGTCGGTGTTCATTTCAAACCAACCGTCGAGCACGCCTTTTATGCCGAACGTAATGCCCGCCGTGCTTTCAAGTTCCGAGTCGAGCACATCGTGGTTAAAGTCGACAATGACAGCGGTCACGGTTTCGCCCGATTTCAACGTGATGTCTTTCGTGTCGCCGACGCGGAAGTGTGCCGCCGCCTTGCCGCTTTTTGCAATGTCGGCGATTTCTTCCCATGTCAGCATTTCAAGCGGGCGGCGGTATTTTATGCCGTACTTTTTCGCGACCGTGTCAAGCGCGTATGTGACCGCGTCCAAGCCGTCGTTGGGGTTGTCCGCGACGTGATTTGCGACCGCTCCGTCAATTTCCGTAATGACCGCAGTTGCGACGGCGGTTGTAAGTTCTCTTTTTTCTTTGTCTGTCATTTCGTTTGACTCCTTGATAATTATTTGTTGCGGCAAAAGCGTTTTGTCGTCGATGTACACGTCCGCAAATACCTTGCGTGTGTCGCCGCCGTACATCGCGACATTTTCTTTGACATTTTCGTTTATGTAGTCGAATATCAAACCTTGATTTTTGCACCATGTGACCGCGTCCGCGAGTTGTTGACCCGCGCGACACGTCCACAAAATAATGATGTTGTCGTCGGCTTTTTGACGCTTTACGAATTCAATTACGGTCGGTATCGGTGCGCCGATGTCGGGGTATTTGTTTTCGCAAAGCGTGCCGTCAAAGTCGACCGCAATTATGCGCGGGCGTGAATTATACATCGTCGTCGGTGTCGTCTTTCGGTGCCGCCGCCTGTACGGGGGTTGCGGGGTGATACGGTGTAATTTTGAGATGTAAAGCCGTATTGCCGCACAATGCGCCCGATACGCCGCCCGCCCTGTCAGCGGTAACTTCGATTGCCGCGTCCGTTGTCTTGTTGATACTGTTTATCAGTTCGCCAAGTTCTTTGATTGTAAATTCTTGCATTTTTATTTGTCCTCCGATTTTTGTTTTTGAATTTCGCCGACGGTGTACCCGTACTTTTTGCAAAGTCGACGCAACTGTCGTAAAAAGCGCATTGTTTTTGTTGCGCCTGCACGCACGTTAAGAATTAAATTGCCGTTGATGTCGGAGCCGATGTATTGTTCGACGGGTATTGTCAAAACTATTTCGGCACGGTGCGGTACACTTGCCATGTCACACCTCGAATTGCGTGCCGTCGGAATACGTCGCCTTTATCACAACCGCGCTTTTACTGCCCGCCGAAAGGGAAAGGCGCAGGCGCGCGAATTTGAATTGCGACGAAAGCACAACGCCGTCAATAACGGCAATGCCCGCCGCCGTGACTATTTCGCATAATTCGGGCGTGAGTTTGATGTTGTGCGCGTCGCAGTAGTCCGATATGCTGTTGATGTTTTGACGCAACTTTACGATGTTCTTTTCGCGAAGTTCTTTTTTCTGCTTGTCTTGACGGTACATTTGCGCGTCGTAACAGTCGCACTTCATTGTTGCCGCCTCGTCCGCGTCCGCGTCGCTTTTGTAAGGTGCGACGGGTATGGTTTGTTTGCCGCAAAAACGGCACGTCGGGTAATGTACGGGCGGGGTGTCGTCGCGGTCGTCCTCGTCGACGTACCCGTTAAGATGTTTATTGTTGCTCATAATTCGGTTGCTCCTTTAATTTGATTTAGGGTCGTGCGTGATTTTCTTTTTGAATTCGGCAACGTATGCGGTGCCGTGTTCTTTGTTGTATTCGTCAAGCCGCCTTAATTCGTCGGCGTTGTATTGCTCCGCAACTTTTACGGCGAGTTTGTAGTCGTCATAAAACGGGGCGGTGCTGTACCCGTAATTGCGTTGCATACCTTCGATGTACGGCACGTTTAATTTTTCCGTAAAGTCGCGGTCGGTCAATTCTGCGGAGCCGCCGCCTTCGGAATTAAACCCGCTGTACCCGTGACCGCATTTGCGGTACAACTTAAATTTGACGGTGTGTTGCGTCGACGGTTTCCACTCGTGGTTTAACACTTCGTCACCGATTGCGTACACGCGATAACGGCGTACGACGTATCGGTCAACGTTTGTCGCCTGCGCACCGTGATTACAACACGGGCATTTGAACGTCACGCCGTTTATTGTCAATTCGCGCTTGTCGCCGCACACTTTGCACGGCTCGTAAAAGTGCAACGTTTCGGCGCACTCTATGCGATAGAATACATCGCCGATATTGACGGGACGGGGCGCGGTGTAGTTGACGACCGCTTGTTGATTTGTCTTTTCGGTCATACGGCACCTCCGACCGTCGGCAGGTCTTTCAACATCGCCACAAGCGTTTCGTTTTCCTTTTGCAAACTCGCAATGCGGGCGGTGTTGTTTTTGATTTTCTTTTCGTAAAGTTGTTTGACGTACGCGACCGCCGCGTCGTACGACTCGCAAAAGTGCAGGTCGTAAACTTCCATTGTCGCTTTTCGCACAACGGTTGCGCCGCGCTCTTGCGGGTTGTGTTTGACGGAGTAGGTTTTTTCGGTTTCTTTTACGACAATGTATTCAACGATTGTGCCGAGTCGCCAACTTGTATTGACACCGTATAACCGTTTTGCCGCGTCCGTCGGGGTGGTTTGGTTGTTTTCCATGTTTGCCTCCTATAAATTGAATATATCAAAGAGTGATACTTGCGCCCGTTCCGCGTTCAAACGCTTTACGCCCGCGTCGTACTCGTCTTTGTCGATTTCAAAGCCGATAAAATCGCGTTGCAACTTATGTGCCGCAACCGCCGTCGAGCAACTGCCCATAAACGGGTCAAGTATGATGTCGTGCGGTTTGGTGTGTTGCTTGACGATACGTTGTAAAAGGGGTATCGGCTTTTGGTTTTGATGTATTTGCTCGTTGCCCGTAACGCGGGGGAAAGCCCACACATCGTCGTATCGGGGCACATCGGGGTTAAACGGTGCGCGCCCTTTGTTTGCGTAAATAATAAACTCGTACCGTTTGCCGTACTGTGCGCCCAAGTCGCCCGCCGTATGGTTGCCCTTGTCCCACACAATGATGTTTTTAATCGTAAAGCGGGTTTCGATTTGCTGTTTGAAAAAGTCGACCTTGTCCGCGTTGCAAAACATATAAAGCGGGGTATTGTCTTTCATTACGTCGTACAACAACGGTATCAAGTCAATAATGAGTTGCGGGTTGTTGTCGTTCGCAATGGGCTTGCAAAACTTGTCTTGCCTGTTTTGACGGTGTCGGGTTTGGTAGTTGATAAGGTACGGCGGGTCGGTGATTACGCAATCAGCGAGCACCCCCCCCCCGTAACATATCGCGCAACCCGACAAGACAGTCGACATTGTATATGTTGTTGCGTTCGATTATCATTTGCCGCCGCCTTTGTCGGACGGTGCAGGTGCAGGCGCGGTATGGTCGGCACCTTTTGCAAGGTCGACCCCGATTATTACGGGTTGCGCCGCGTCCGACGCGGGTTTAATGTTTCCGATAAAACAGTTTTCGTTTTCAAAGAAGGTCAACTTTTCGCCGCCGTCCGACATCGCGTATTGCTTAAAATTAACGGCGTAATTGATGTCGGTTGTGTGTTTGCAGTCGCCGCCCGAATACACGCAATTTGTTTTCGAGCAACGCGTATTCTCGCCGTTGCACAAATAAAGTACGGTCGGTGCCGTCGGTTTGTCTTTGCGTTCGTGTGCAGGTATCGGCATATTTAGCCTCCGAAGTATATTTGTTTTATTGTGCGCCCGTCGCGCTTGCGGGGTACGTAGTCCATAAAGTCGCAGGAGCCGTGTATATAACGGTTATTGCACCACCGTTGCAGGTCTTTCAAGATTTGCGGCGCGGTGGGCTTGCGATAAATTCGTACGTCGGGCGTGTACCCGCATTTTTCAATCAATTTGACGCGGTACAAGTCCTCGTCAATCGTTGTGTCGTAGTTCGTCAGCATATAGACGGTCAAGCGGCTTTGGTGCTTTGTGCACACCTTTTTGAACGTCTGCAAGCCTTTGACGATTGCTTTTTCGTTTTTCATAAAGTCAAAAGCAAAGTGAAAGCAGTCTGTTTTGATTTTGACTAACATCGCCGCAATTTCGTCGGTAATAAACCGCGCGTCGAGTCCTTGCGTGATGTCGACTTTTGCGCCACTGTCGATAAGTTGTTGCAACAATTCGACGCGGTCGCGACAAGCAAGCAAATTTGCGTCAAGTAACTTGATGTACTTTTGCCCCCGCCAAAATTCCGACAAGTCCGCAACCTTCAGCGATTGCAAGCCTTCTTTTTTACTAACAATGCAAAAGCCGCAGTTGTTCGGGCACCCGCGCGTCAAAAAGCCGTATGCGGTATCTTTTGTCAAGTCAGGGTAAAGCGAATAATCGGGGTATATGTGCTCGATTTCGGGTGGCAAGTCGCCGTCACGGGTCTTTGTGTAAACCTCTTTGCCGTCCTTGACGGTGATTGCAAAACCTGTGCCGCCGAGCCGTACATCGTCCGATTGTAAGCAAAGATTTTTGACGGTCGTGTATTCGTCGCCGAAAACCTTGCTCGCATATATGCGGTCGTATCGGTTAAGCGGCAAAACCATTTCGACTTCGTCGCCGTGCTGTTTGTGATATGCCGATATTTTCATTAAAGCAAGGTTGGGGAAGTTGTGACTGTCGACATCATATAAACCGATTTTCATTTGTTGCCCCGCGTCCGATGTTGACCCGCAAAAGGGCACGTCGCAAAGTGTGATACGTAACCTTTGCCGTCGACAAGGGGGACAAGCCCGCCGCCCTGCGACGGTTTAATTATCGTGCCTTTAATAACCTTGCCCGACTCGGTAACAATGGTATCGGTGCCCTTGATGTTGTCTTGATAGTCGACCGCGTCCGCATTGCAAGGCATTTTGCGCCCGTTCTCGGTCGTAATAAAAACGATGTTTGCGCCGCAACTGCGGCATTGTGTGATATTGTGTGCCATTGTTTATTGCTCCTTGTAGAATTTGCACCACGCCGCCGACGGGTCGTTGCTGTCGCGCGGGCGGGGGTTTAATTCGCGTTGCTCTTGTTCGGTGCCGTCGTCACAACAACACCGACCGTCACAACCTGTTGCAAGTGCCCGCTTTGCAACGGTGCGCTTGTATAACTTTGACCATGCAAACCAATTTTTGCAGGTGCCGCAACGTAATTCGTTTGTCATATATTCCCTCCGAAAAGGTCGAATATTGATACTTGCGCTTTGACGGCGTTTAACCGTTCAATGCCTTGCGTGTAGTAGTCGGGGTCGAGTTCAAAGCAAATATATCGGCGACCGAGTTTGTGACACGCAACGGCGGTTGTAAGACTTCCCGCGAACGGGTCAAGTATTATGTCGCCCGCCTTTGTAAATGCGTTGATTAGGTCTATAAGCACCGACAACGGCTTTTGCGTCGGGTGGAAGGTACCGTCTTTCAAAAGGTCGACGCGGTTGTGTGTGATAATGCGGGTCGGGTTGTCCGACGACGTGTAAATCAATTCGCAGTCGCTCATTGTCAAGCCGCGTTGCCCTTTGTCCCATACGACCCAACCTTTTTTGCCTTGCGACAAGTATTCGTTGAAGTAGTTTGCGCCGAAAACGATTTGATTGTGTGACGTTTCAAACATCAAGTCAAAGTATCGTTTGTCGGGCGGTGCCGTGTCCCACGCTTTTTGTGCGTGCGCCTTGCGGGAGTGTTTCGGGTTGCGGGCGACGTATTCTTTTTGCCCGTCAATTCCGATACCGTACGGCGGGTCGGTGATAAGCCAATCGGCGACGAGTCCTTGCGCCCGCATTTGTTGCATACCGACAATGCAGTCAATGTTGTAAACGCTGTCAAGTTCGATTATCGGCGCAGGTGGCGGGGAGTGTGTCACTTAACGCCCCCCCCCCCGCAATCGGTCGTGCGTATTACGTTTTGCAATGCCTTGTATGCAATGACGGGGAGCGGGTCGCGGGTCACAATGAACGTCACGACGCGCCCGTCGAAGTATCGCGTTGTTATGAATTCGTCAAGGGTTTGCGGCTCCTTCCGATAAAACACGTCGTCGACGCTGTCGAACGCCACCTTCAGTAACGACGCAACGTGTTTGCGGACGAATTCGGCGCGCTGTTTGCTGTCGTCTTGCTTTGCCGCGTCCGTGCCGCGCTTGATAAAGTAACCGTAAACACAACGGGAGCCGTCGCGGGTGCAGTCGTATGTATCGTTTAATACTCCGTCAATAACGGCGGTGTAATGTCCCGATACATTGCATACGATACGCCCCTTCGGGAGTTCGTTCTCACGTAAATGAACGGTGCAACCTTGCCCGATGTGCATTGTCGGCACCCATTCAAAGCCGTAATGCGCCATAACCTTTTTGAACGTTTCGGGGTAAACGCCCGTGCGGGCGTTCGATACCTTGCGTTTGCGCTTGCCTGTGCGTTCGCTTTTTGCAAGTTCGTTTATAAGGTCGTAAACTTCTTTGTACGGGCGTTGCGCCGCGATTGCCGCCGCCCTGCAACCACAATCGCCCGTCTTGCCCTTAAAGCCCGCGTCGGCGCGACCGCCGTCGTTATATGTAAATTGCATTATTGCGCCTCCCGTATGTTTTTGACGTGCGACTTCTTAAAGTGAATTTGCCGCGTTTCGGTCGTGATGTAATACCCGATAACGTTTGTGTTGTCATACGCGGCGCATTGTCCGAGCGTTGCGAGTGTGTCTTTGTGCAGGACACCGACTCCGACGCAACCGTCGACAAACTTTATACGCACGGTCTTTTCACATAACGCGTTGAGTTGCGCGCTTTCGTACTTTCCGAGCGGTGCCGCGTCCGCGTCAATCATTTTGTTTATCGGGCACCAAGCAGGGGAGCCGCCGCCCGTAACAATAATGTCGATTGTCTTGTATTTCATAAGTTTGCATTTGCACGCGCCGCCGTTGTCGTCGGACGTGCGGGGGTATTTGCAATAATTGCACGTTTCGCACCGTGCCGTGATTTTCTTTGCGTCCGATTTGTTTTTCATACGCCCAACCCCCTGCACGCCGTCTTGCCTTCACACTTAACAATTTTGACATCGGTTGCACCGACACTTTTTGCCCACCTGCGAGCATTGCGCAAAGCGTTTTCGTGCGTCTTTGCGGCAAACACGCACGTTTCGGGTTTGCCGTATTTCGTGATGTATGCAACGCGGTAATTGTAAAGAGTCCAAGTCTTGCGCGGTTTCCAATCGTCCCATGCACCGTCAACAGGGGCGCAGTCGCCGCCGCCGCAACTGTAATACATTGACATTATTTCACCTCCAACAATTCGGGGTTGTCGTGCATATTCCCGATAATTTCAATGGCGGTCAACTTTTGACCGTTGCGTTGCGTCATTTCGTCGTCGGCAAGTTTGAAAAGCGGTACCCACCCAAACCCGCGCGCAACGAATATAAACACGCCGAGCGCGTCATATTGAATTATGCCGACGTACGTTTTGCCTTCGTACTTAATGCGGGCGATGTCGTCCTCAAATACGCGCTTGTCGTTTTTGTCGGTAACGCCCGTAAATTCGCCGACGGTGTCGGGCGGCACTTCGAGCCAATCAAAACCAAATTTGTCGGGGTCTGCATAAGTCACAATGCACGGCGTGCCGTCGGGCAAATAGAATAAACCGCCTTCAACAAACGCGCCCGTGTCGGGGCGTTTTCCCCTGTAAATACGTTGCCTGTTCATACATCAACCCCCATACTTTCCGCAACTTTCCATAAGTTGCCGCCGATGTGCCCAATCTTAAAACCCGTTGTAAAGTGCTGTCCCGTGCAGTCGTATTGCGACGGTGCCGCGTATGTCGCGTGATTTTCCCACAAATACGCGTCGAATTCGTCCTTCGTGCCCTCGAATTCAAACGGGGTCTTGTAAAGTATCGTGTAATATTCGGGGTAATTGATGTCGGGCGTAATGATTACGCGGTCGGCGGGTTGTCCGATTTTCTTTAATTGACTGCGTGCGGCGGTTATTTCGTCGCGCCAATTATCGTACTGCATACGGCGGGCGGGTAAATTTTTTATACGTTTGAGTGCCGCGTACATCTGCAATACAAGACGAAGGCGGGGGCTGTATTCCGCATTTTCGGTATGTACTTTCATTGCGCGCCTCCGTCTTTGATTTTCATTAAAATAACATCGACGACCGCGTCAATGACGGGCGCGAATATATCGACGAGTGGCGTAATTAAAGCACAACAAACGTCGATGGTGATGTCTTTGCGTTTTTGTTCGGCAGGCACGGTTTCCGCGTCCGTGTCCGTTTCGGGTTGACCGTAAAGCGTTAATATCGCATTGTCACGGTCAGAAAGCGGCAAACCGAGTGTTTGCTTTGCCGCAATTCGTTTCAATTCGTCTTTGATTTTTTCGGTTTGGTTGTTGTTCATGGTGTGCCTCCTATGGTTTTTTTATCGCGTTTTTGATGTGCTTTTCAAGCGCGGTGCTGTGCGGGCGGTTTCGTTTATGCAGTCTGGGCAAAAGTTGAGTTGTAACACATAGTCACCGACCGCAAATTGCCGCCCGACGCTGCGTTCCTCGACGACTTCCACATTGAGTGTTACATCGTAGGACGCGCCGTCGATTTCTTTGCCGCATTTGTCGCAATAACGTTTAATCATTATCACCACCTCCCGTTTTCGGTTTAGTTGCTTTCTTTTGCGATGTAGTCGTTAATAGCCGCCCTTAAAACATCGCTAAACTTCAAGTCTTTGCGGGCGGCAATTTTTACCAACTGCTCTTGCGCGGGTTTTCCGATTTGCGCACTTATAGTTACGCGCTCGGTTTTGGTTTCCTTGCTTTTATCTGCCATGTTGCACCTCCTGTAAATAAAAAATAGACTTGTCGCATTGACAAGTCTATGTAAAATTATGTCGTAAAAAATAAATAGGCTTGTCAATTAACAAACCTATTGTAGAATATCAATACGGTTAATTTATGGTGAAAGTAAAGTAAAAATTTTTAAATATTGCAAAAAAACGGCTTTTGAACATTATAAAAGGGCTGTTTTTTTGTGATAAAATATAAAAGTGTTATTGACAATTCAAACTGCGTGAAGTATAATAATGTGGTGCAAATTATTTGCACAAACTGTTAAAATT
>CATKAP010000114.1 GCA_949746255.1 uncultured bacterium | reverse complement strand
GCGCAAAAAAGCGACCATTCTGGGAAAAAACGTAAAAAAAATAATAACAACAAAAAGCAGGAAGAGAAAAAACCCCGCCGTAAGAATCCATTTAGCTATTTCCGATACGGGAAGATTTGCAGCCATATCCCCCATACCGCTCGTCACGTCCATAATTACTTTTTCTATTGCCGCTACCGCGCCCGAAAAAGTTTCTACGTTAAACGCAAGGTGATAGGAAACAAAACCCGCGCCTACGATTAAAGCTAACACTGTAAGTCCCCAGAGCGCTGAAGAAAGCCCTGCGGAATATCCGCATTTTATGCAAGCGAGCATAACGCCGACGATCATAAAGTCCATTAAGTAAGGTTTAACCGTTTCCCAAACCGAACTTGCGTAAACTTCGCTCAACGCTTCCTTTACCACCGCGAATTGCGATAAATCGAGAACGACAAGTATAATAGCCGCTACGGCACCCGAAATAACGAAACCTTTTACGGCAAGCGTAATTCCGCCGAGTATTCTGTTTAATACGTTTAAAAATCCGCCCTTACATTTTTCCCTGTGTTTTGCGAAACATTTTTTCAAAACAGCAAACACAGAGGCAAAAGCAAGTAAAAATCCGAACGCGACGCCAAGAACCGCCAAGCCTGCCGCACCGGCGTTATTCTTAAAGTTAGCGGAAATCAAACCGCCGATTGCAAACGCCAGAAATGTAGCGAGAAGATATTCAACCGCCCACGGTCTGACTTTTGAATACCCTTTTATAAGTCCTATAATCATTCCGATTACCGAAGCCCCGATAACCGAAGATAATATCCCTGCCGCATACATATTCATATTCTACCTCTCAAAGAACAAATACGATTACGCTTTATTTGTTGAAACTGTCTTTTAGCGAAACTATTTCCGAAAGCACCAGACCGTTTTCGGTACACTTTTTGTAATATCCCGTACGCATAAGCTGAAAAGGAGTGTTGTCTGTGCATTCCGCAAGATAAGGTTCGGCTTTGCCTAAAAACTTCTTTTCACTATCGGCGTTGAGCCTTTCGGCATAATCCTGACCGGAATACTCCTCGTCCTTCAAAAGCGGTTCGTACTGCCTTAACTCGACGTTCACGCCGTACTTAGCGTCTACCCATTGCACCACGCCTTTGGCTTTTACTTCCGAAGCGGTATTACTTCCGCTGCGCGTTTCGGGGAAATAAGTACATTTAAGTTCGGAAACTTCTCCGTTTTTATCCGTTACTACGTCGTCGCAACGCACTATATACGCGCCCTTAAGCCTTACCGTACCCCCTCTGTAAAGACGTTTGTATTTCGGAGGAGGATTTAAAGAAAAATCGTCGCGGTCTATATATACCGTACCCGTAAACTTTATTTTACGAACGCCGGAATTTTCTTTTATCGGATTTTTTTCAAAGTTGAGTTCTTCTTCGCCATCGTAATTGGTTATAGTCAATTTCAACGGATTTAAAACAGCCATTGCTCGTTCGGCTTCGGCGTTGAGTTCGTCGCGTATGCAACTGTCAAGTTGCGCCTGATTTACAACAGAATAGGCCTTTGCCACGCCGACGTCGGCGCAAAACTTTTTAAGCGCCTCGGGAGGAACCCCGCGATTTTTAAGCCCCATGACGGTAGGCATTCTCGGGTCGTCCCATCCGCGCACAAAACCTTCGTCCACAAGCTTTTTAAGATAACGCTTAGACATTAACATGTTTGTTATGTTAAGTCTTGCAAACTCTATCTGTCTGGGGCGAGGTTTTTCAAAACCCGCTTTTTCAACAACCCAATCGTAAAGCGGACGATGATTTTCAAATTCCAAAGAACAAAGAGAATGAGTTATTCCCTCTATAGCGTCGGATACGGGATGCGCGAAATCGTACATGGGATATATGCACCATTTATTACCCGTGCGGTAATGTTCGACGTGCGCTATACGGTAAATTACAGGGTCGCGCATATTCAGATTTGGCGAAGACATGTCTATTTTGGCCCTCAACACTCTCGAACCGTCAGGGTATAATCCCGCTTTCATTTCACGGAATAATTTTAAATTTTCCTCCGCGCTTCTGTTGCGGTACGGCGAAGGCGTGCCCGCCTCCGTTAAAGTTCCGCGCGTGCCGGTTATTTCTTCCGCCGACAAATCGCAAACGTATGCGTTTCCGTCAAGAATATATTTTTCGGCAATTTCATACAGCTTATCGTAATAGTCCGAAGCGAATACAAGTTTGTCGTATTCGAACCCAAGCCATTTTACGGCTTCCACAATAGAATTTACGTATTCATAATCTTCTTTTGCAGGGTTTGTATCGTCCATGCGCAAATTCAACGTACCGCGGTATTTTTCTTTTACGCCGAAATTTATACACATAGCTTTTATATGTCCTATGTGCAAATATCCGTTCGGTTCCGGAGGGAACCGAACATGAATTTCGTTGCCGTTATTTTCGAACTTACCGGCGGAAAGTTCTTCGTTTATAATCTGTTCTATAAAGTTGGTTGCTTCGGGTATCCGCATTTTTTCACCTGAACCTATATATTTTCATATCCTTTTTCCGACGCTTTTTTAAACCAATATTCCGATTTTTCAAAGTCCGGCTTACCTAATTCCCCGTTTCTGTAACACACTCCGAGATTGTAACATGCGCTTGCGTCGCCGTTTTCAGCAGCTATCAAACATTCGGAATTAATTCTTTTCAATTGCTTTTTAGCGGACGTAAGTCCCGAACTCGCCGCTTTACGGTACCATTTGCCGGCCAGAGCAAAATTTTTCACCGTTCCAAGCCCTTTCTCAAAACAATTTCCTAAAGCTATGTATGCGTTGGCGTAAGCCGCCCCCTCCGCCGCGCTTTGGTAACAAAGAAAAGCTTTTCTTAAATTACGTTCTACTCCGTTACCGTTCTGATAACATAAGCCTAACCGATACAGCGCTTCCTTATTTTTATGAGCCGCCGCTTTTCTGAACCAAAAAACGGCCTTTTCAAAGTTACTACCTATTTCTTCCCCGTCATAATACAAAATACCCGCGTCAACCATGGCGCCCGAACACCCCTGTTCGGCAGCCTGCGTATACCAATATACCGCCGCGTTCAAATCGCGTTCCACGCCAAGTCCCGCTTTATACAAAAGCCCGAGAAAATGCTGCGCGGACATATTATCCTGTTCCGCCGAACGCAACGCCCAATATGCGGCTTTGACGTTATCGAGTATCACCCCTCTGCCCGCAAACAGACACTGAGCCAAAGCGTACTGCGCTTCCGCGTCGCCGCTTTCCGCAAGCATGGGAAGTTTTTCGTTAAAATCCATCATTTTAAGAAAGTCCGCTTATTTCTCCGTTTTCATCGATGTCTATATGTTCTGCGCAAGGAACTTTAGGGAGCCCGGGCATAAGCATTATTTCGCCGGCTACCGCCACTATAAATCCCGCGCCGCCTTTATAAATTATATCCCTTACTTTTATTTTAAATCCGCTTGGGGCCGCAAGCTTTTTCGGATCGTCAGAAAGAGAATATTGCGTCTTTGCAATTATTACTGGCAAACCTTTAACGCCCTGCTTTTCCAACGCCGTTATTTTATTCAAAGCCGTTTCCGAAAATTCCGCGCCGTCGCCGCCGTATACGTTTTTAACTATATCGTTAACTTTTTTTACCACGCCGTCGTTTAAATCATAACCAAAACGCAGTTCCGAAGGTTTGCCGCACTCTTCTATTACCGCCGCGGCAAGTTCTTTGCCGCCGTCGCCGCCCTTTAAAAACACGTCGGTAAAAACCGCACGCGCGCCGACTTTTGCACATGCGCTCAACACTTCGTCTATTTCCGCCGCAGTATCGGTTGCAAATCTGTTCATGGCAACCACTACGGGTTTTTTATAAACGTTTTTAACGGTGTTTATATGTTTCAATAAATTAGGCATACCTGCTTTCAACGCCGCTATATTTTCCTGTGAAAGTTCGGCTTTACTTGCGCCGCCGTGAAGTTTCAACGCCTTAACCGTTGCAACTATAACCACGCATTGAGGCTCTATTCCGGCAACCCTGCATTTTGTATCAAGAAATTTTTCCGCGCCGAGGTCCGCGCCGAAACCTGCTTCCGTAACCGTGTAATCCGATAAAGCCATTGCCGTATACGTGGCGCGTACAGAATTGCATCCGTGCGCAATGTTGGCGAAAGGTCCGCCGTGAACTATGGCTGGAGTTCCCTCCAACGTCTGTACAAGATTGGGTTTTATCGCGTCTTTTAAAAGCGTGGTCATTGCTCCGTGAGCGTTAAGCTGACGTGCTCGAATAAATTCGCCTTTACCGTTTACACCCACAACTATGTTGCCTATACGTTCTTTTAAATTATGTAAATCGGTGGCGAGGCACAGTATCGCCATAATTTCGGAAGCGGCGGTAATTTCAAAAGCTTCCTCTCTTTCGTAGCTTTTACATCCCTTCATTGCGCCCGCTTCCGAACGGAGATTTATATTTCTCAAAGCGCGGTCGTTCATGTCCATACAACGCTTGAAATACACTTCGCTGATATCCAAAGCGTTGCCGCGCAATATATGATTGTCAATCATGGCGCATAAAAGATTGTTAGCCGAAGTTATTGCGTGCAAATCGCCCGTAAAATGCAGATTGATATCCGCCATGGGAACAACCTGCGCGTAACCGCCCCCAGCGGCGCCGCCTTTAATACCGAACACCGGACCTAAAGACGGTTCCCTCAACGCAAGACAAACTTTTTTACCGAGTTTTGCCATACCGTCGGCAAGACCTATGGAAACGGTGGTTTTGCCCTCTCCGCTTGCCGTGGGATTAATAGCGGTAACCAATATAAGCTTAGCCTTCGGTTTAACTTCTTTCAAAGAAATTTTTGCTTTATACTTGCCGTAAAGTTCCAAATTTTCCTCGCTCAATCCGAGTTTTGCGGCAATTTCTCTTATATCGCGCAATTTACAATTTTCGGCGATTTCTATATCCGAAAGCATAAGTACCTCATTCAATTAAAGTTTGTTGTAATAATTATAACATAAATCCCGTTGAAAAGTATATCTTTTACATTAAATATTTTTAATTTTAAGTTAAAGTTTTAACTGCCTCTTACTTGACATAATTTTAAGTTTTTATTAAAATTGTTTTATATACTGTCCGCATTATCCAAATGCGGCGAAAAGGAGATATTTTATGGCTGAAAAAAAGAGAGCGGTAACTCAGGAAAAGCTTGTCGCGCTTTGCAAAAACAGAGGTTTTATTTTCCCGGGAAGCGAAATTTACGGCGGACTTGCCAACACATGGGACTTCGGTCCGCTCGGCGTGGAATTCAAAAACAACGTTAAAAAAGCCTGGTGGAAAAAATTCATACAGGAAAACACTTTAAACACCGGTTTGGATTGCGCCATCTTAATGAACACGAACACCTGGAAGGCTTCGGGACATTTAGGCGGTTTTTCCGACCCGTTAATGGATTGCAGAAGTTGCAAATCCCGTCACCGCGCCGATAATCTTGTGGAAGATTATTGCAAAAAACATAAACTTAATATGAGCGTGGAATCGATGGACAACGACGCTTTGGAAGCGTTTATAACCGAAAAAAAGGTGGTTTGCCCCGTATGCGGAAAGAGCGACTTCACGCCTATAAGAAAATTTAATTTAATGTTCAAAACATTCCAAGGCGTAACAGAAGATAGCGTAAACACCGTATACCTTCGCCCCGAAACCGCGCAAGGAATATTCGTAAACTTTAAAAACGTTCAACGTTCGGCAAGAATGCGCGTTCCTTTCGGCATAGGTCAGATAGGTAAATCGTTCCGTAACGAAATCACACCCGGAAACTTTATTTTCCGCGTGCGCGAATTCGAACAAATGGAACTTGAATTCTTCTGCAAACCCGGAACGGATTTGGAATGGTTCGGTTATTGGAAAGAATACTGCAAAAACTTCCTCCTCTGCCTAGGAATGAAGGAAGAAAACCTTAAATTGCGCGACCATTCGCCCGAAGAACTTTGCTTTTACTCCAAAGCGACGACCGACTTCGAATACAACTTCGCATTCGGCTGGGGCGAACTTTGGGGCGTCGCCGACAGAACGGATTACGACCTCTCGCAGCACGCTAAGGAAAGCGGCGAAAACATGGAGTATACAGACCCCGTTACCAACGAAAAATATGTTCCTTACGTTATAGAACCTTCTCTGGGCGTTGAAAGAATGGTTTTGGCTTTTTTAACCGACGCTTACGACGAGGAAGTTTTGGACGCGGAAAAGAACGATATAAGAACGGTCTTGCGCCTGCACCCCTTCCTGTCGCCCTATAAAGCGGCGATTCTCCCCCTGCAAAAGGGACTTTCCGAAAAGGCCGACGAGGTTTACAGAAATTTAGCTAAGAAATTTTCCGTAACTTACGACGTGACGGGCTCCATAGGCAAGCGTTACCGCAGACAAGACGAAATAGGCACACCTTTCTGCATTACGGTAGACTTCGACACCTTGAACGACGACACCGTAACCGTGCGCGACCGCGACAGCATGCAACAGGTACGGTTGAAAATAGACGAGCTGGAAAGCTATATTGAAAAAAGTTTGGAATTTTAATTAGGTAAAATAAAAAATCCCCCGACCTTGGTGGTCGGGGGATTTTTTTATCGCATATTCGAAATTATCGAGGACATTATACCGGATAACGCGAAGAACGTTAACAAAACGCCCACCACTATAAGCGCCAACAAAAAAACGCAGAAATAGCTTCTTGCAAAACTTCTTCTGTTAATATTACCGTCGCTGAAACAGAACACCAAAAGAATTATAAATCCTATAAAAGGAATTGCAAATAACAGCTGATAACCGACGTATGCCCAAGCTGTAAGCGGACGGTACTTTTCAGGCAATCCGCCGATTTCTTCTTTTTCGTAATAATTCATATTCCACTTCCAATCATTATTCTGATTAATTGTATATCATAATTATGATTTTGTCAATCATTATTCTGAT
>CATKAP010000113.1 GCA_949746255.1 uncultured bacterium | reverse complement strand
TTTTATATCTTGGTTTTCTTCCCTAATATTGTGAAGTTCCGTATGTATATCTTGATTTTCATTTTGCAAAGTCTGGACTTTATCACATAAATTCTTATTGCCTTCAAGCAGATTTTGTATCATGAAAGTATTCAGGGCAATAAATTCTTCATACCTCAAAGCATAAACATATACGGGGTTTCCATTTTCGTCCTTTTCGATCTCTCGTGTCTTATTTCCATCTTCATCTACAAATTCTTTCGTCTTAACTGTCCTGCAAAATCCAGCAAAGTCCAAATCCGTCAATCCAGCCTGAGACATTGCGTCTTCAACATCCTGGCTTATGAAGCCAATATGCGTCCGCCCTGATTCACCGTCTATGAAAGTGAATGACACTGGCTGTAATAATGAAAAGAATGTTATATGCTTGTCTGTCAGTTGTTGGATGTCATTTTTTAAATTTCTGTCGGATGTTACTATTTGCCCTGTTGATGAATGGATATTCCCATATAAGTTAATGTCGTGAGAATATATATCTATATAATCTTTCCATCCAAATTCTCCCTCAATGCCATTGTTTTCAACTAAATTTATATAGGTATCGTTGTTCAAATCTAGCCGTACTTCCCATGAACCATTTTGGGCATTAGGATCCCTACTAGCAAATAAAACTTCTCTTTCTTCTCTGTCAACATACAATTTATATGTCCTTACTGCGGTAACTGAATAACCAAACACATCACCTTTTAACGCTAACTTATTTTCATCATTATCATACGTCAATCCCCCATCCGCAAAACTAAAGCTCCCATCTCTCAGGTCTATGATACTTCCTATTTTCTCATTTTTATTATAATCACTGGACTTAATCACGCCGTTGGAAATCTCTATGCCGTCTCCTGTAATTTTTACGCTTCCATCCTTGTTACCAATGAACATATTTTCACCACACATCAATTCCCCTACAATGACAGAAGCCTGGATTCCGTATTTCAATTCATATTTTTGTGTAAAAGGATTGTAGAAGACGGATTCACCAATTCCCATCTTAACCGTTTTCCACCCGTCATCCGTAAGAGCCATGATATTCCCGGTAATCCTTAACTGCTTGTCACCATACATTCCTTCATCATCCATCCTCTTGCAAAGGATTCCTGCGGAATTAACCGTGACCTCATTGTTGTCATTGTTGGTTAGCATGGTTTTGGAGGCATTCAGCCCGTTTGTATGCATGTCTGAAATCTCATTCTTCGCATCCGAACCCTGTTTTGCCTGTAAGACAGTGGAAGGGTAGCTGGTAGACATGGAAGCAGCCTGCTTTACGATAACCCTTAGGCTATCTATCGCGCCATCAATGGATTTCATCTGCTCTGAAAACGTAACCTCAATCTTCTCAGGAGAATCACCCATAAATTCTATACCAATAAGCCGGAGTTTTAATAATTCATCCTCCGTTCTTATCCTGATATAATTGTATAGCGCAAAACTGTCCCATAATGGTTCAAATTCCGGGAGGGCAAGCAGATTTCCCAGTGACACTGAAACTGTCCTCTGAAGCACGCACGCTTTCTTTGCTTCCTTTTCGGCTGCCTGCACCAGTTCCTTTGCTTTTTCAAGACATTCTGTGGTTGAAAGTCCATCTGATATGTAGTTACTGTTGGTGTAAGTATCTTCACGCCTGTAAGAGCAGAACTCTTTGTATAATTTATCTCCAAGGTGTGAATAGAAATCATTCCTGTTTTGAAATTCCCTCTGGTCTTTT
>CATKAP010000112.1 GCA_949746255.1 uncultured bacterium | reverse complement strand
TATTCGCAAGGGGGGAGTCCCCCTTGCAACCCCCTTAAAGAGGCTTTTTGCAAAGGCGACCGCCGATGCTCGCGAACGCGTCCGACGCGTCGTCCCAAGACCCACCAACGGCAAGCACCGAGCCGCCCGAATCCGCGTAGTCGCAAAAGTACGTTGTCGCGCTTCCGCCGCTTGCTTCGGTTGCGTACTGTATAAGGGGGGTTCGGTTAAGTGGCGCAACCTTTTTTATCCAACCGCTTGACGTGGGGCGGTTTCCGTTATATACATACGGCGACGCGGTTTTGCCCGCCGCGTAAGATTTCGGGTCGGTGCAAACGTAAACCTTCTCGGACAAAAACGATATACCGTCGCACCAAGTGTAAGTATTGCCCCACAAATTCTCGATACCGCGATATTTGCAAGCGTGCTTGCCGTCGGTATTGCTAACCTCCGACCCCGACGGCGTTTTGACCGCGTCCGTCCTGCCTGTTGCAACCGCCGCCGAATTGCCGTTTGCGTAACCGTACATAATCGACTGCGAGTTTGTGGTTTTCATTTCGACGAGCCATAATTCTTTGATTATCAAGTCAATCAAAAAATCGTACTGTTGATAGCCGTCGCCGTTCGCTTTGCAAGCGGTACGGAGCGCGTCGCAAGTGATGTTTACAAGCACGGTCGCGCCCGTTTTGGAGTAGGCGCGGGACGAATTGCCGCTTGCTTCATACTTGCCGACAAGGATATAATCAAGTTCGTTGCCTTCGCCGTCGACGAAAAGCGTTGAAAAACCGTCGTACCGCACGCCCGATATTTGATGTTTGAACGTGCCGTCGGCGTTCGGTGTGATTTTCGCGTAAAATTTCGGTATCTTGATAAACACATTACCCGCCGCGTCCGTTACTTCCTGCATATCGCAATACGGATAGCAACGGTCAAAGTCGCTCGTAATATCGGTTGTGCCGACCGTTACGTTTAAGCCGACCGCGTCGTCGGTGCGAATAAGCGCGTCGGGGTTAGACGAGCCGACTTTATCCACGCCGTAAATTTTCGCTTTTTCAAAGTTTAACATTGTTTAATTGCCTCCTTTAAGGGCGGATATTTCCGCAAATATTTTTTTGAATACTTTGTCAATTTCGCCGCCGCGCGTGTAGCCGACGGCTTTTTCCGCTTCCGCCGCCTGCGCCGCGTAAATAACAGTTTTTGCCGCTTCCGCTTCGGTTGCGGTATCGGCTTTTGCGGCTGTGTCCGCGTGCGCGGCTTTTGCGATTTTATCGCCGCTATGTACAAGGTCGTCGGCGGGGTACGTTGCTTGCGGCTCGCCGTTAAGCGTAACCTTCGTACCTTGCTTTTCCGCAATCTGCGTTTCAAGCGCGTCGACCTTGTCGCTTGCCGCTGTCGCTGTTTCATTTGCCGCGCCTGCGGTTTCGACCGCGTCCGCCGCCGTATCGTTTGCCGATTTGATTTGCGCGTCAAGTCCGTTTGCGGTTGCAAGCGCATTGTCGGCGTTTGTCTTTGCCGCATTTGCCGTCGATACGGCGTTATCGGACTTTGTGTTTGCGCCGTTTGCTGTGGTAACTGCCGCCGCCGCTTTGGTGCGTGCGTCGTTCGATGTATCGACCGCCGCATTTGCCGCCGTAACCGCATTTTGCGCCGTTTCAAGCGCGTTATCGACGATTGCCTTCATTGTGGCATAATCGCAAACGGGCTTTATCAAGCGCGTTAAATTGACGATTTGCGTCCCCGATATTTCAAAGGAATATATCGGCAATTCGTAAGCCGTATTTACGTTGTCCGCTTCCGCCGCGTAAACGTCGTTTTGTTCGAGTTCGCGTTTTAACGCTTCCCAAGACGTTTGCACTTTCGCAATGAGTGTTACGTTCAATTCGTCGGCGGGGTGGTATGTTTCGATACGGGCGACGACGTAACCCTTGAACGTGTCGAAAATCTGCGGGCGCAATATTTCGGGGGCGGTTATTTCCGCCATACGCGCACAAACCACAAACGCGCCCGTCCCGACTTGTATTTGATTGCCGCCGACGACGTTTGCGGCAAGTTCGTCGCCGTAATTCAAATAATAGCCGTGCGCGTTGTTTTGGTCGATAAAGCGCGATTTTACTTCAAGCGCGTACAAGTTTGCGTTAAAGTTGCTTTGCCCTTGAAAAGTAACGGGTCTTATCATTGATTTGCCTCCTATGATTTGATTATTTCGGTCAAAAGTATTTTCTTAAAGCCGAGTTTTATTTTGGTGCTTTTGCCGCTTCCGTTAAGCGTTGTTATTTTTTCACTTATGGGGAGCGTCTTGTAAAGTTTGCCGTCGTAGTACAAGTCGACTTTTGTATATAGCCGATAACCCGAAAAATCGAGCGGGTCGATTACGACGTTATTGTCGATTATGATATTATCGACGTATCGGGCGTTTGCAAGTTCATTGACGGCGTTAAACTGCGCGTCGGCTAAATATTCGGACTCGTAATATTTCGCCTTTACGGGGTACAATCTGCCCGCGACGTTGCCGCTTGCGTCCGCCTGTACAATATCGTTGTTTTTCGTTCGGTAATAGTAAACCGTCGCAAGGGTGGAAGGGCGGGGCTTGTACTTTGGAATATAAACGGGCGAGCCGTCGTCGTTAAATACGGGGTTGCCGTTTTCGTCGGTCTTTTGCGTATCGGTGTAAACGATGTTGCCGTCCGCGTCCGTTTCGGGCGTTTCCACGTTGTATTTGATAGTTGCAACCGCTTTGTTTGTCGTTGCCGATGTTGTAGTCAACTCGTGCATAAAGTCGCTTAAATTGATTTCTACGCGGTCGTCGCACTTAACGAACGTAAAAACGATTTTACCCGCCGCAACGTCGTATTTGCTTTCGATGTTGTACTCGTAATATTTCAAGTAACATTTCAAAAACTTGTACGCATTTACGAGTTGATACGTCCCTTGCAAACTGCCGTATGTTTCGGTCGTATCGGTGTTGTCGGTCGGAATAATCACGTCGACGGGTATCAAACGCGTTGCCGCGTCCGC
>CATKAP010000111.1 GCA_949746255.1 uncultured bacterium | reverse complement strand
ATATTTCCCAAGGAGAGATGGCAGAGCGGTCGAATGCGGCGGTCTTGAAAACCGTTGATGGGCAACTATCCGGGGGTTCGAATCCCTCTCTCTCCGCCAAGAGCAATCGCGTTCAAACTTAAGTTTGAACGCGATTGTTTTAATAAGGTACCGGAAAGATTACGTATGCCGAAATTTTTAGGCGGTTTTGTCTTTTGTGTGTTGTATGCTTGTTACGATAGCGGCGGTTCGACTTGTGAAACTCCTTATGACATGATATAGTTTTACTTTAAATATTTTTGTTCGTCGTAAAAACGGTAATCGTTTAAAAGAAGCGTTTAAAGCGTCGTATAAAGTTGATAAAAACTAAATTTTGTGATATAATTTGTTTCATGAGATACATAGGCAATAAAACGAAAATATTGAGCGTTATAGACAGAATGCTCGTAAAGAAAAACCTGGATAAAGAAGGGCTGAGTTTTTTCGACGCTTTTACGGGAACGGCTTCGGTGGCGGAGCATTTTAAAAAAAGATATCGTATCATAGCCAACGATAATTTATATTTTTCCTACGTAATGGCGCACGCTAAGTTAAATTTTCCGCAAAACGCCTTTCAAACGCTCGGATTTGACCCGTTCGAATATTTTAATAGCGCCGATACGGACGGTTTCGAAGGTTTTGTTGCGCGTAACTTTGCGCCCGTTTTGTCCGAAAGAATGTATTTCAGCGACGAAAACGCAAGAAAAATTGATTTTATAAGAACCACCGTAAACGAATGGCGCGCCAGCGAAAAAATAAACGACGACGAAATGTTTTATTTGATTGCTTCTCTAATAGAATCGGTTTCCAAAGTGGCTAACGTGGCGGGAGTATACGGTGCGTATTTAAAAAAATGGGACCCGCGGGCGGTTAAAAAAATGATTTTTTTACCATTGGACGAAACCGGCGGAGCCGCGCAAAGAGCCGAGGTTTACAACGCCGATATTCTGGGCGTTATAAAGAATGTAGAGGGAGATATACTTTATCTGGACCCGCCCTATACCAAAAATCAGTATTCCGTGCAGTACCATTTGCTGGAAACCATAGCATTGTACGATAATCCCGAGTTGCGCGGCGTTACCGGCGCGAGGGATATGACCGCGCTTTCCTCTGATTTTTCCAAAAACGGCAATGCGGAGGTCGCCTTCGAACAACTTATTGCCGACGCAAAATTCAGGCACATAATTTTAAGCTACAGTTCGGACGGAATTATGTCCAAGGAGTATATAGAATCAGTTTTAAAGAGGTACGGCAAGAAGGAAACCTTCGAATTCGTAAAATTCAATTACCGTAGATATAAAAACAGTAAGGCGGAGGAAAAGGAGGATCACAGCGAATATCTGTTTTACATAGAAAAGAAGGATAAAGCGACTTTTGCTTCCCCTCTAAATTTTATCGGCGGCAAGCACGATATGGTGGAATTTTTCAATTCACACATGCCCGAAAAAATAAACGTTTTTTACGATTTGTTTGCGGGTGGATTCAACGTGGGCTTGAACGCGCCTGCCGGTAAAGTGGTTTATAACGACGTAAATTATAAAGTTAAAGAACTTTTGGAATATATTTCAAAAGTGAACATATGTGAATTTTATAAATATATACGCAAACAAATTAAAAATTTGGGTTTGGATAAACAGAATAAGGAAGCGTATTTGAAGCTGCGCGAAAAATACAACCGAACGCCTCTGGCGTTGAGAGATTGCCGCGATTTGTTTCTTCTTATTATGTTCGGTTATCAACAGCAAATTCGTTTCAACAGCAGCCTCGATTATAACAATCCCGTAGGTCAGGCGGGCTTCAACGACCGTGTTTTGGAAAAGCTTGTTTCGTATTCCCGTGAGGTAAAACGCAAATCAGTTACGTATTGCTCCGAAGATTACGAAAAATTCGAAAACGAAATAAACGGCGACGATTTTGTTTATATAGACCCGCCTTATCTTATAACTTTGGGCAGTTATAACGACGGCAAACGCGGGTTTAACGGTTGGAGCAGAAAAGAGGAAGAAAGGCTTTTAAACTTTTTGGAAAGACTGAACGAAAAGAAAGTTAAATTTATGCTTTCCAACGTTTTGCACCATAAGGGAAAAACCAACGATATTTTGCAAGCGTGGATTGAAAAAAATAATTTTAAGGTGATAGAATATAAGGAAAAATCGAGGGGCAACAGGGAAGAAATTATAATTATAAATTACTGAGGGGAAAATTATGAGAGTTACAATAAAAGAAAGGTATGCAAACGAACTGACCTATGAGGTTTGCCGTTGCATTGCGGAAAGGCTGAATCTGCCTTTGGATTTCGAGATACAATATAAAAAAGGAAACGGCAGATACGTGCTTTTGGAGCACGACGGGTTTAAATACTATGTAATAGTAAGCCGTTTAAGTGCAGACGCCCGCGACGCTTTTTTAAATCAGTACGTAACTACGGTGCTCGGCGAGTATGTGGACGATAAGTCGTTTGTAAAAAAACTTTACGTGTATGTTTTGGATAAGTCGCAAAAAGCCAAAGCCAAATATATAGTAGACGGCTACCGTATGCTTAAAACCATGGGAATAAATATTCTCAACATAGACGAGTTGAGAATGGAAATTAACCCTTATGTTACTTTTGAGGATTGGAAAAACGCGCAGGATAAGATGCGCGAGTATAACAAGGGAAACAACGCTTCATACGCAATAGAAGACGAAGAAGGCGGTTATACTCTGTTCGGCAAACTTTACGGCGCAAACGGTAAGGACGCGGCAATGACCGCTTGTATGTTGGCTTGCATTGCAAAATCAAACGATACTTTTGTCAGATTTATACAGGTGTGCGAACACGGAACGGAAGAAATTTCCTCCACCGATAAAAAGCTTTTGCAAAGTTTCGGAGTTATAATTGATAGCGGCGCAATCGTCCTTAAAGGCAAGGCCGCGGGTAAAGATAAATCAACTTGCCGTCATCAGGATGAATTCAAATATAATCTTTGGGAAAAATACGGCGATAAAAAATGTTATATGTGTTCTTGCGATATAGAATCCAATATAATTGCTTCACATATACACAGAATTTGCGATATAGATAAATCCGGACTTCCCGAAGCGGAAAAACGCAGACAGGCGGTAGACGCAGACAACGGTTTTTGGCTTTGCGCCAACCACGATAAGTTGTTTGAATTCGGCAACGTTACGTATGATATGTGCGGAGATCTGGTAATAAATCCGTCGCTTAAAAGCAACCAAACCGATTTTGTAAAATATATAACCGAAAAGTACGGTATAGAAAAAGCGCATTTTACGGCAGGATTGAAGGTTTATTTGAAAATTCATAATAACAGAGTTCATTTGGGTATTTAAATATAAAATTAAAAAGCGGAGCCGCTGGTTACAGCGGCTCCGCTCGTTTTTAGTATTAAATTATACCAAACAAAAATTAGTTACGGCGCTAAGTTCCGTTGATATTATTTTAATTCTCTGCCTATAAGTTCGTCTAATGTTATTCCGTAATAGTCCGCAAGTATTACGCATTGTTGAATATTTGTTATGCCTTTGTCGTTTTCTATCCAACTTAAGGTTTCTTGTGGTATTCCCGTAGCCGCTTCAACTTGTTTTTGAGTCAAGCCGTGAGCTATACGTATATTTTTAATTTCTTTTCCGTACATGTTTTACCTCTATATAAATTATATTAAAATATTGCTAAAATGCTTGACATATT
>CATKAP010000110.1 GCA_949746255.1 uncultured bacterium | reverse complement strand
TTAATATAGAGCATATAACCGGCAAACAAGCCAAAGAATTATTATAATTAAATTTCAATTTGACGTGCAGTGAAGTCAGTTAAGCGGTTCGGCAATAAATATGCACGACCGCGGCGACACGCCGCTAAATTTCAATTTGTCGTTTCAAATGTTAAAAAGAAAAAGTATAGCGCACTATACTTCGAAAACGAAGATAGTGCGCTGTTTCTTTGCCCATAAGAAAATTCCTATAACAGATACCCTTATGCGCGAGGCTTTGTGATTTATAAGCTTATTCCGTAACGGTTTCGGGTTGTTTTTTGATTTCGCCAGAGTAACTTTCGGTTTGTTTTAAAAAAGCTTTGGAGGACAGTACGAGCACGCCCGCCGCTATCACCAGCGCGATATCGATGAATACGTAAGAATTGTATCCCGTACTGTAAATCCAGAAATTTTCAAATCCCTCCGCGGCTGCGTTCGCGCCGAAGGCGAAAACGCCGGAAAGTACGTGCGCGGAAAATCTCAACGTTCCGGTAAGCAGCGCGCCCAGCGCAAATTTGAGCTGTGGAAATCTGAGTGCGTTCAAATTTTTGAATGTTCCCGCGAAAGCCACGAAGCTGAACGCCAAAGGGTAATCGAGAACGAATTGCGCGGGGTGAATAATATAGGGGTCTTGCATAGCTTGCATAAGTCCGTAAATAAAGCCGATTAAAATCCCCTTTTTCGTTCCGTAAATATACGAGTAAAGCATAACCGGGAAAAGCGATACAAGCGTGATGCTTCCGCCGAACGGCATATCGAAAAGCTTAACGTAAGACAGTCCGAAGCTCATTGCTATGCAAATACCCGCAAGCGTAATTGCGCGGCTGTCAAATTTCTTTTTGTCTTTTAAGCCGAGTAAAAGCGCCGCGGTAACGGTAACGGCGGCAAGAACGCCTGCTGAAACGTAAAGGGCAATTTCATCCGTGAATTCGCTGTAATACCCGTCGTCCGAAATATGTTTGCCGAAATATAAGCCTATGGTTACGGCTGCGGCTATCGCTCCCGCGCCGAAAAGAACGCCGTAAGCTATGCCGAACGGCTTTAACGTTTCGGGTTTCATTTTTGAAATTACAAAAAGAATTATTCCGCCGAGCAAAACGAAAGCGAAGAGTACAAGAAGAGGAACCAGCACGTAGCTTATTACGTCGGCGTTCAGCCATTTGTCTTCAAGGTAGTTCGGGTCGGTGCGTTTAATCAGTTGCAAAATCAGCATCAGTATGCCCAATACGAGCGCATACGCGAAAAACGAAAAAACGCCGTATTTTAAATATTTGCCGAAAACTTCGCGTTTTGCGAAATAGAGAATTATTCCGGCAATAATCATTGCGGCAAGAACCGCGACGGTGAGCCATTTTGCTACGGGTTCCAAGACGTCGTACGCATAACTTGTCAAGAGGGAAAATTGAAACATAAAACTCCTTCTACCGCCGCGAATACGTTTAATTTTTCGGCTAAAAATAAAACGTCCCCCGTAAAAAAATCAGGGAACGCCGAAAAAAGCTCTTTGTCTTATCGCTCAACCATTACGTTGCCGATTCAAAGGGTATAATCTCAGCACCACCGTTTCGCTAAAAACCTGCTCGCCGCATATAAGCTTCGCAATTCTGCGTCAACTTTACGCACCGCTTCGGTTACTTACGTCTTTGTAAGCTCCCTTGCGGTTTACGCAGTTTCCTTGTCTTGCTCGCGTCTCTGCGGCGGGGTTTTTTTGCTAAATCGGTATTGCACCCCCGACGGTATATTAAAAATATTGTATTAAAATTATAGTGTAATTTTAGTGCAAAGTCAATTATTTTATAGTATAATAAAAAGCGTTGAAAAAAATAAAATCGGATTTACGGTAAAATATGAGTTATGATTTTTTTGCATTCTGCGACAGAATGAAATATATTAAAAGATGGCAGCTTATGCGTTCCGTTCAGGAAGAAAACATAATGGAACATTCGCAACAGGTCGCTATGTTTTCTCACGCGCTCGCAGTAATAAACAATAAGGTTTTCGGTGGCGCGGCAGATCCCGCGAAAGCGGCGTTGTATGCCGTTTATCACGAGTGCAGCGAAGTTATGACCGGAGACATGCCAACGCCTATAAAGTATTTCAATAATTCAATTCACGGTGCGTATAAAGAACTTGAAGAGAAAGCGGTGGAAAAGCTTATTAAAACGTTACCTTGCGAACTGCGCGACGAATTTGCATTTGCAATGAAGCCCGATACGGAAAGTCTTGAATACGCATTTATGAAAGCGGCGGACAGATTGGCGGCTTACGTTAAGTGCCTGGAGGAATTGCGTTGCGGCAACAACGAATTTAAAAAAGCCAAAGCGAGTATAGAAGCCGATCTCCATTCCCGCAATTTGCCTGAAGTAGAGTATTTCTTTGAAAAATTTATTCCGTCTTTTGCATTGTCTTTGGACGAGTTGGAAAGCATGGATTAAACCGTAAAAACTTGTCGTTGATATTTTGTGGCGAATAAAATTGTGCCGAACGAAACGGAAGAGGTTGTTCAATCCGTTGAATTATCGGCGGAATAATTTAAATACAAAACTCCCTCGCGGTAATAACCGCAAGGGAGTTTTTATTATTTTTCGCAATATTCTTCAAACAAATCGTTCGGAGTACATTCCAAAATATCGCAAAGCGATTCCATAATTTCAAATTTCATGCTTTTTGTTCTATTGTATACTATATTATTGAAATTTTGAAAACTGAGCCCGAGTTGCTTGTTTAACCAGTATTTGGTTTTTCCTTTTTCTTTAAGTATTGCAAGTATTCTTAATGTCATGTTTTTCCTCTCATTATATAATGTGCACATTATATAACTTAAAAATGCTTGACATAAAGATTTACTAATTAATATAATGTATTTATTAGATAATGTAAATATAACCGACTTTAAGTCGTTTTAAGGGGAACAAATGAAATCGGTAATAGAAGAAATATATTACGAAGGCGCGGTAAACGAAAAAAATAATTTGTCCGAATTATACCATATATTACATAAACAAAAGCTATGTGCCGTGGAAGCGTTTAAAAAAGGGCTTTCTACGGAACAAAAAGAACAATTACAAAAACTTTATGATTTGGAAGAAATGATAGAGCGTGAAATAATTTTTAAATGTTATAAAGACGGCTTTCATGCCGGCGTACATACTGTTTTGAATATGTTCGGACTGAAAAACGAAGTAGAATAATAAAACCCCCTCGCGCAAGCTTGCGCGAGGGGGTTAAAAATTTTTAATTTTCCAAGCCCAACAGATAATCGGTTGTAGTTTCCAAAATTATTGCTAAGTTAAAAAGGACTTCTATACTTATTTTTGAAGTACCTTGCTCATATTGCGCAATAGTATTTTGTGCTACGCCTACTTTTTCTGCCAAAGCTTTTTGCGACAATTCCAAACCTGTGCGTAATTCTTTAATGCGCTTTCCTGTTTTTAGCATATCGAGTTTACCCATATTACAATTTTAGTATTTTTTAATTAAAATATCTTAACATATCTGCGACACAGATATATAATTTATTATAATTGATAAATTAGGAGAAATTATCTATGCAATCGGTGATGGAATCGATTTTTTTTGACGGCGGTATAATTAAAGATAGGATTATTGCCGATAGGTATAAAAAAGCAAGCGACAAGTTTTACGCGGCTGCTAAAAAATTGGAAAGTGCGCTCACCGAAGAACAGCAAAAATTATGGGACGATGTGTATCTGTTGTCGGGAGGGCTGACTACGGAAGAAAATTTAGACAGCTTTAAAGAGGGCGTAAGCTTTGGTATGCGTATTGCTCTCGAAGTGTTCGGATTGATAAAGGAAGAGGGCAATAACGAATAAATTCCGCCGCGCGTCTTTTCGGCGCGCGGCGGGATAATTAACCGATAAATATAAACCCCCGAACCAATACGTCGGCTCGGGGATTGTTTTTATTAAATTTTATATCAGGAATTGCCTCCTCACGGTGCCTGTGGCACTATGGGCTGTTATAACCCGCGCGGCTCTCACCGCTGAATCGTAACCGTGTTCAGGAATAAAATTCCTTAATTCGAATTGTACATCGGAGTTTACCTCCTGTTTCCTTTTGTGGCTTTAAAGAACATCGGTCTATACCTCCTTAAAGCTTATTTTCCAAATCATATAGAAGCGGTTAATCCGCTTTGGGAAATCCGCCTTCGAAAATTTGTCGGTACCTAACAAATTTTGTGTGCAAATTTCTTTTACACCTATATTATAGCATATTTCGGAAATTTGTCAATACTCTGAACGAAAATTTTTTTAAAATATTCATATTATTTTGTTTAACGCAATCATTGTGCGCGCAGCGTGAAAATTGCTTAACTTTTTTATGAAATTTGCATATAATACCAACGAAATTAAAAGTTACAAAAGGTGTAAAATGTTTGAAGGTAATTCGGCGCTCGGCTTTTGCATGGTGCTTGCCATAATATTGTTCTCTACAAAGCTTACGGGTCTTGCGTTCAGACACTTCGGATTGCCGCAAGTGCTTGGTTATATTATTGCCGGAATTTTGATAGGTCCGGCAATTTTCGGTGATTTTTGCGGATTTGCTTTAATAGGTTTCGAAGGGGAGAGTTATAACGCGTTTTTGGTTTTGCCGCGCAGTTCCGATTTGACGGAAGGGCTTAACGGGCTTTTCGGCACAGAATTTTCTTACGGAAACGCGCTTGACATATTTTCTAAAATAGGCGTTTTGTTTCTGATGTTCACCACTGGCTTGGAAACCAATCTCAAGGAACTTAAAAATACGGGGCTTGTAGCCGTGCTTGTTGCGTGCGCAGGCGTAGCTGTTCCGATGCTTTTGGGCTTTTTGATTTCTTTGCCGTTCGGGGATATCGGTCTGGGATACGAAAGCGTTTCTTCGATATATCACAGTATTTTTATAGGCACTATTCTCACTGCTACGAGCGTTGCCATAACCGTTTCGGTTTTAAAGGAACTGGGTAAAATAAACACCAAACTCGGCACTACTATCATTTCCGCCGCGATTATAGACGACGTTATAGGTATTATTCTTTTATCGGTGGTTACCGGTATCGCAAAACCTCCCGTAGCGGAAGACGCTGGCGGGTTTGAAGCTTTTAAATCGACCATATACGGCACCGTAATAATGATAGTATGCTTCTTTATATTTGCCGTAGTTGCGGGATTCGGTTTGTCCAAATGCTTCAAATGGTTGGAAAAAAAGTGGCCTACAACTCACAGAATACCCATATTTTCGCTGGCGGTTTGCTTTTTTTACAGTTGGATTGCCGAAGAAATTTTCGGAGTGGCCGATATAACGGGCGCGTTTCTTGCGGGCGTAGTGCTTTCAACCGACCACCGTGCAAGCCAATATACTGACGCGAAAGTCGAAGTTTCCAGTTATACTGTTTTTGCCCCGGTGTTTTTTGCGAATATAGGGCTATCGAGTATAACGTTCGCGGGGTTGGACCCCAAAGTTCTGCTTTTTGCTTTTCTTGCGCTGTTAATGGGGCTTATAGGTAAAGTGGTCGGGTGCGGAGCTGTATTTAAATCTTTCAAATACGGCTGGCGCGAAAGCGCGATAGGCGGCGTGGGAATGTTTGCCCGCGGGGAAGTTGCGCTTATAGTAACCGCCGCGGTCACCAACGCCGAACTATTGGGAGATAACGCACTGGGTTCGGAATTTATGTTTATGACGGTGCTGCTTATACTTGTATCTTCCGTTCTGACTCCCGTATTATTGAAGGCTTTATATTCTAAGGCTCCGCCGGAGGTTTCTCCGCAAAACGACGAACCTGCAAAAACCGCTGAAGAAACATAATATTTTAAAGATAAAAACCGCCGCACGGCTTTTTAGCCGTGCGGC
>CATKAP010000109.1 GCA_949746255.1 uncultured bacterium | reverse complement strand
TGCAAGAAGTCCTACATGAGCGTCACCCATATCTCCCTCTATTTCGGCTTTCGGGGTAAGCGCAGCTACAGAGTCTACGACTATAACGTCCACCGCGCTTGAACGCACGAGAGATTCACAGATATCCAGCGCCTGTTCGCCTGTATCAGGTTGAGAAAGATACAATTCGTTTGTATCCACGCCCAACGCACGCGCATATTGCGCGTCAAGAGCGTGTTCTGCGTCTATAAACGCAGCGATACCGCCCATTTTTTGCGTTTCGGCAATAATGTGTAACGCCACGGTAGTTTTACCGGAAGATTCAGGACCGTATACTTCAAGTATTCTTCCGCGAGGAACGCCCCCAACGCCCAACGCAAGGTCAAGCGTAAGACATCCGGTGGGAATGACCTCAAGGTCGGTACCCATATTATTTTCTCCGAGCTTCATGATAGAGCCCTTACCGTACTGTTTTTCAATCATTGCAATGGTTGAATTTAGTGCTTTTAATTTTTCTTCGTTCATATGTTACTCCTACGATTTTTTACAGTTTTAAATGCTTGAAACAATGCAATATTTATGGCGGTCTCCGTTATTTCTTCACGCGAGCCGTTTAAATTATATTTAAAAACGTTAGTACAATCGTCAAGCCCTACCGCAATATAAATAAGCCCCACAGGTTTGTTTGTATTATCAGATTTTGGTCCGGCAATACCGGTAGTAGCTATACTTATATCGCAATTACCGCCGTTAATAAGCCCTTCCGCCATCTGCACCGCAGTTTCTTCAGAAACGGCTCCGCAATATTTAAAAGTAGATTCCGCCACTCCAAGCCGTTGTATCTTTGATTCATTCGAATATGTGTTTAACCCCTCCAAATAAACCTGACTCGCTCCGGGAATTTCGACAAGTCTTTTACCAATTCCGCCACCCGTAAAAGATTCGGCGACACATATTTTCATTCTTCTGAGTTTTAATAATTGTATAAGTCTTTCCGCAAGCGAAATGTTTTCCAAAGCGTAGACATATTCGTTTAAAATTTTTAAAAGTTCGCGGTAAGCGCTGTCGAAATCCGACTTTTTTATCTCATTACCGTAAATAATTTCGATAACACTATCACCGAAACTCGATTTTACGTTAAATTGTAAATCATCGCAAATATTTTTAGCCTTAGACATTGCGGAATTAATTACATTTAGCGGAGCGCCGACAGTTCTTATATAAGCAATTTCGTATTTTGTTCCGTATTTATCGTTCAAAGTATCACATATGTCCTTAACCGTTACGGAATTATAGCCATCGGTATAAATCATGAATACGTTATTGGACTCTTTAACAAGCCTGTCTCCAACAAAATCCGCAGAATAAAGATTCCCTATAAATTCCTTAAGAGTCTTAGCCATAATGTGCGGACAAAATATAACGGTATTTTCGTAATTATTTTTAATATCCTTCAAAGAATTTACAATTTCCGATGAATTATCAAATGCCACACATGAAATCCTTTCAAAATAATATCCGCAACTTGAAAATTCTTCAAGCAAAGAACCCAAATCTTTGAAACAAATATTTTTTTTATTCCGCAATATCAGAAGATAATTTTTACCGAATTCTATCATTTTTTAAGCACTTCGGAGTTTTTAACTATATAATTAATACCGGAAATAACCGTTAAAAGCACCGAAACTGCAAAAAATGCAAGGCCGATGTAATTAATTACAATTCCCGCCAAATTATCGGTGAGTTCTATTACGCCTTCCCCTATTAATAAAATCACAATTGCTATATCCTGCGTTACCGTTTTATATTTTCCGAATACATCCGCGGCAATAACCGTACCGGCACCCGCCGCAACCATACGGAATCCGCTTACTATAATTTCTCTCGCAAGAATAACGGCGACTCCGCCCCCCGCGACAATCAAAGCCCAATCCGATAAACCTGCAGTAAAAATTTGAGGCACGGTAAGAAATACAACTAAAGCCGAAAGAACAAGAACCTTATCCGCAATCGGATCCAAAAATTTACCTAAATTTGTTATAAGCCCGTATTTACGCGCAATTTTTCCGTCGAATAAATCGGTTAAACAAGCTATTCCAAACACAGCAAGAGCAACAAAATAATGTGCCGTAAATTCAAAATAAAAAAAGAAAATAAATACAGGTATCATAAAAAGACGGCTTATAGTAAGTTTATTCGGTAAATTCATTACTCCGCTGCCCGCCGCAAATTTATAAGCTTTACTTTCTTTATCTATTTTATTACTCATATATCAAAATCCTTTGTACGCCCGTAAAGGTCGTAACCGTCGTTATCTTCAATAATTACTTCGTAATATTCGCCTTGAACGGCATTTACTGCGTTAAAATAAACCTTACCGTCTATTTCGGGTGCTTGAAAATATGTTCTACCTGCAAAACAATTATTTTGATAATCTATTCCGTCACAAAGAACCTTTAAAGTTTTTCCCGTATATTCGGAAAGCTTGTCCACAGAAATTTGCTTCTGAACGGAATATAACTGTTTTACTCTGCTTCTTTTTACTTTTGCCGTTATTTGATTAGGTAGCTTGTACGCCGCGGTATCAGGCTCTCTAGAATATGCGAAAAAACCGCAATTTTCAAAACGAGTTTCCTTTAAAAAATCGCACAAACCTTCAAAATCTTCCTCTGTCTCATTTGGAAAACCTGCAATAAAAGTTGAACGAATTGCAACCGAAGGAATTTTTTCTCTCAATTTTTCAATCAATTGAATATATTCCAATCTGCTACCCTTCCTATTCATCAACTTCAAAATACGATTTTCGCTGTGCTGCATAGGAATATCCAAATATTTTATTATTTTTGAATTTTCACAAATTTCAGTTATCAACGCGTCGTCTATCATATCCGGATAACAATAAAGCAATCGTACGTATTTTATATTATCGAGCGCGGTTAATTTTCTTAAAAGTTCCGGTAATTTTTTTGAACCGTATAAATCGATACCGTAACGTGTAACATCCTGCGCAACCAGAATAAGCTCTGATTTATTGCCTAATACCGCCGCTTCTTCAATAAGTTGTTCCATCGGCAAACTTTTATAACAACCGCGTATTTTTGGAATCAGACAATAAGTACAATGATTATTACAACCGTCGGCTATTTTCAAATAAGCGTAATGTATTGGCGTAGTAATAACTCTATCGATACCGCACTCTCCGCCTTTACCGACAAAATTTACTCTTTCTTCAAGATAAGAAAGTTCAAGCGCGTTAAAAAAATTACCATAATCGTTAGTACCCAGAAAAATATCCGCTTCGGTTAGTTCCTCGAATAATTCTCCAGCAAATTTTTGCGGAAGACATCCCGTTACGACGATTTTTTCCAAATTGCCGCTTTTATGCACAGCGCAATCCAATACTGTTTCTATGGCTTCTTTTCGGGCGGAATTCAAGAAAGCACAAGTATTAATTATCAATATCTGCGCGTTTTGAATATCGTCTGTGATATCGCAACCGTTATTTTTTATTATTGACAAAAGTTTTTCGGAATCTACTCTGTTTTTATCACAACCGAGAGAAATCATACCGAATTTTTTTTTAGTAAAATCAATCGTCAATATCTTCACCGTAAATATTTATAAATTCTTCTTTTGTAAGCAAAACTTTTCTCGGTTTCGACCCTTCGGACTGAGTGATATAGTTCATATTCTCCATCCAGTCTATAATCTTACAAGCTTTTATGTACCCTACTGGGAATCTTCTCTGAATCATAGAAACCGATGCTTGATTGGAAGTTACGCAATACTGCAAAGCTTTGATAAACGTATCGTCGATTTTCGTATCCGAAACGCCTTCGTCGTCACTGCCTCCCAAACTGTTTGACGTTTCCTCCTTTTCAACCGTATTAATAAAGTCGGAAACGCTTTGATCGAAATAAGTTTCATTGTTTGCTTTTACGAAATCTGTAACTTTTTGTACTTCATGGGTATCCACGAAACACCCTTGAATACGTGCAAGTTCAGGGTTCTCTGCCGAACGAAAATACATATCACCTTTACCCAACAATTTTTCCGCTCCGCCGATATCGAAAATAGTTCTCGCGTCGTCGAAAGAGTTTACCTTAAAACCTATTCTCGTAGGCAAATTAGATTTGATAAGCCCCGTAATACAGTCAACCGAAGGTCTTTGCGTCGCAAGTATTAAATGTATACCGCACGCACGTGCCTTTTGTACGAGCTTTATAATTCTGCTCTCTATATCCTTCTTTGCCTGTAACATCAAATCTCCGAATTCATCAAGCACGATTACAACCTTCGGTAATTTTTCTTCTCCCTCCGACAAATGTGCGTTATATTCGTCAAGATTTTTAGTAGCAACGCCTTTTTCGGTCATTTCTTTAAAAAGCGTATATCTGCGCTCCATTTCTTTAATGGCCCAGTTAAGAGCTTTTATCGCTTTATCCACTTCGTACAGAATTTCGTTTATCATTAAATGCGGAAGCTTATCATAAGAAATAAATTCCACCTGTTTGGGGTCTACCAAAATCAGCCGCAATTCTTCGGGTCCGTATTTATATAAAAGACTGACCAAAAGCGCGCTTAAACAAATACTTTTACCACTACCCGTAGTTCCCGCAACAAGTAAATGCGGCATTTTTGTTATATCGGGGCACATAACTTCGCCCTCTACGTTTTTACCGAGAGCAAACGTCAGCGATCCCTTTTTGCTATTTATAAATTTTTGACTTGCAAGCAGGCCCTTAAGTCCCACAACCGTTCTTCGCGAATTGGGCACTTCTATCGACAACGCTCCCTTTGAATAATTAAGATATGCCGTTACGTTATCTTTTCTCAATTCCATAGCTATAGCATCACGATAGTTAAGAGAACGCTTTATATTGGTTTTGTCTTCTATTATAACATCGTATCGAGTTATCGCAGGGCCTATAGTAACATTTGCAACTTCGCTTGCAATTTTAAATCTTTCGAGAGCCTCGACAATAATTCTTTTATTATCTTCGATTTCTCCCGTATTTACGTTAGTATTTTCGGGATAATCGTCAAGCAAATCCAATGAGGGTCTTACATATTTTTTCCATATGTGTTTAGGTTTTTCAGCAACCGGCTCCGCAGTTTTTTCCTCGTGTTTTACAGTCCGTCTTTCAATAGGCTTTTCGAAATTTTCGTTCCTTTTTATTCCACCCCTGTTTTCAGATAAAGAAATTTCATGCGGTACGGAAGAAATTCTGCCTATCCCCGAAGTATTAATACCTAAAATATCCTCTTCCTGTTCCTCATTACTGTCGAATATATCGGCATTACTGCGTAATGATTTTCCTTCTCTGCCGACTCCGTGCACCGAATCAGGCGTTACTGAAACATTTTTTTCTTTTGAAATTTCTTCTTCAATGCTTTCAAACCGATTCTCGTCACGAGGTCTTATAATTTCGCCGTAAGTCTCTCTTTTTGTTTCCGATATTTTATTTTCTTCCGCTACGTAATTTTTGCGTGTATCTTCGCTGATTTTTTCGTTTACACTCTCTGTATCAAGAGTATAAATACCGCTCGGCGATTCAACATTGTGTGTTTCGCCGTAATTTATATTTTCTACAGGTTTTTCGGAATATTCGCGAATAGTGCGTTCATAATGTTTTTCGGCTTCGATTAATGGTTCTGAAACTACTCTTCGCTCCGCTTCGGAGTTTTCAATTTTCTCTAACGGTTTTCCGTCGTATACATAATTAGCCGGAACGGAAGTAGCGGGACGGTTTAACACCTCGTTCTGAAAACTTTCCGAATAACTTTCTTTAGGTGAAGAAGTTTTTGGAGAACCGCTCGAAAAACTGCTTAAATAATCTGATTCGCTGGTTATTGCCGCTGAAGAACGGTTAAAATACGAATTTTCACTGAATATCATATTCCTACGGTAACTTTCCGCTGCAAATTCCCCGTTTTCAAATAAAATTTTTCTGCCGAGATTTTTTGCGGAAAATTTATCGTCTTTCTCTTCTTTAACTTCTGAATACACTTTTGGCGACTCAACGACTTCCTGCACGTACTCCGATTCGGAAATAATCGGTTCTGAAGCAACCGCACTTTCTTCCGTAACAGTATTGGAAGGGAGGACTTTGTTTTCATTGATTTTTGCCTTCGAATTATTTTTAAACACAAAATAAGTCAAAACAACGCAACCTACAACAAGTAACGAAAAAATTATATATGCCCCTACGAAAGTAGCGGCTTTTGCAAAAGGGTAAACAAATATTGCGGAAAAAACACCGCCGAATGTATATCCGTCCCAACCGTTCTGCGCTGAAACATAACAGTCACTAATATAGTTACCGTAATTATCCAAAGAAAAAGTTTGACTTGTAACAGAATGAAAAAGCAAAAAAATCACAAACACAGTTAACGAAATAACTAATGCTTTCCTAAAACGAATTTTTATTTTCTTTTCAAATACAAGCCACTCACCTAAGTATGCGAGCATAGCCAAGACAAGCCAAGAACCGTAACCGAAAGTACCGTACATAAATGTACAAACCGCGGTTCCCACTACGGAAAAAACAGCATCGCCTGTAAGCAACATAAGAAAAACTATGGCACAAAATAAAATAAGTGTCATACCCATTGTTTCTTTTGTGAAAATATATGAAATTTTTCCGTTTTTAGCCTTTTTTTTGTCGTCCACCTTTCATTCTCCGAATAAATTAAACAAGTTCACGGCAGTCTATACCACAAATTTATTCATTTTATATTATATCATTTATAATTTAAAATAACAACAAATTAAAACACAATTAGTAAATTTTTATATATTAATATATAAAAAG
>CATKAP010000108.1 GCA_949746255.1 uncultured bacterium | reverse complement strand
CGCAAGCGGGCTTATATCTTGGCTTTTGCTGAAGTTAAAAACCCTTGTATCGTCAAAGGTTAAAAACGCAAAAGCAAAAGAATTACTCACGGCGGCACTTGACGCAATCGAGGCGGCGACAAAGGCAACGCAACAAACTTTTGTTGACAACATCAAGCGTACCGACCGTTGGACGAAAGAGGCACAACAAGTGGCACTCACAAATGCGGTCAACACAGCGAAGGCGCAGATGTCCGACAAGGTCATATCGTACATACAAAAGAATTGCGGCGGCGATGTTGACGCTTGGTGTAAAACGCAGGTCGAGGCACTCTTGCACGACATTAAAACAAAAACTTAACAACATAAAACCGCCACCCGAACGGGCGGCGGTTTTCTTTATACTGTAATTAAAATTTATATATAATGATGTTGCAACCGTATGTCGGCGCGTCGGGTGTGCCACCCGTGATGTCGGTTATCTCGCCGTCAAGCGAAAACCCCTTGCCGAATTGGTCGAGCAATTCAAACGCTAACTCTTTTTTAATGCGCCCGATACGTTTATTTGTGCGGGCGTTTATAATGTCGGTTGACTCGATGTATTTGTCAACGGGTGCGTGCTTGATAACGAGTTTGTCGCCGATAACGCTTGCGCCGATGTTATCTTGACAATCGTCAAAAGTTACTCCGACCGCCTTTGTGTGTATCTCGGCATTATCAAGACTTGCGCTTATACCTTGCGTATCAATCGAAACGTCGGGCGTGCGTTCACGCGGTAAATTGTTGATAACTTGATTTTTCGGGGGGGGGGGGTAGTTTTTTGATTATTTGCTCGTCGTTCATTTTTTGTCGCAATAGACGCAAAAACAGTAAAAACGATTGCGCCGACGAGCAGGGCGACAACGACGACCGCGACGGCGGGGTGCATATTGTCGACATTGTCGCCGTAAATGCCGCCCGCGATACCCGCAACCAACAGCAATACGCCCCACAATGCACCCGCAATGATATTGCGATAGAGGCGACGCAAATTATAAAACCACTTCATATACTTACACTCCCTTGTTTATAGTGGTTTTATTATACAAAAAACCGCCGACGATTGTCAATAACGTGGCACACGAAGGCGAATTGCAAAAATGGGGTACATCGTTTAAGCCCGCCGAAATCGCCGAAATTGACGCAATCATTAAACAAAGAGGTATGAACCGCGCCGACTTCATACGGTGGGCGGTGGCAAAACTCAAAGAGCAGTAAAGGACAAAAGCGGGTCGCCCTTTCGGGTCGCCCGCTTTTTCTATAACAGGAAATACGGAGGCAAAATATGAAGGGTAAAAAATACAGCGCGCGCGAAAAGAAAAAAGCACTTGTGGCGTGGCTTGACGACAAACAAGACATTGACCTTGTCGCGTACAAATTCAAATGCACAATACAATCATTGTATCGGTGGCGGCGGCAATATGACGGCACGCTTGACAGTTT
>CATKAP010000107.1 GCA_949746255.1 uncultured bacterium | reverse complement strand
GTAGCGTCCTGCTGCCGCCAAATCAAGCAGTTCATAACTTCCTCTTTCGGCACATTAAAAGCACGAGCATCAAACAGCGCACGATCAAAACGTGATACGTACAGTTCTGCTTGTTTCAAAGCGGCCTGATCTACACCATCAGGATCATTCGTACCTCCATCGTACCACCCAGCAATTCTACTTGCAGCCCATGCGTCAACATTCTTACGCCAAGCGGTGTTAAAAGCCAATGTAGCCATAGAAGCTGAAATGCTACACATCTTTTCAACGTTGTTATCAAACCAAGCATCACTTGTAAGTGTCTGATAATCAATCAAGACAAGCGTAATTTCATCAGACTGTGTATAAGCCATCACGCAGCCCTGAATGTTCTCGCAAAGGTATTTCATAGTATCATTCATGGTTTGCATCAGCAGACTATCAAATGGTTTTACAAAGCCCCTTGTAAACGTGTGAAATGCCTTGCCATCCAGCCGAATGATTACGGGCATACGCCGTACCAAACTCACTTTAGGCACATTCTCATACCGTTTCATCCGATCCCCAAGACTATCTTTTTTGTTACCCATTATTTGAATCCTCCTTTTTATTTTCATCTTGCGCACAAACACCATTATGGTCATGCACAATAAATCCTGTTTTACGGCCTCCATAGCGCATATAGGACAATTTCTCACCAGTTAAATTGCACTTATGCTTCTTTCCGTCTAAATTCTTACACTGACCATCACAATACATATTAGTCCTCCGACATTAACTCATCCAGCACCATTCTATAGCAACGCATATTCGGCCTGTACTTAGGACTATTAAAGATTTGCGAATCATCACCTATACTGGCCTTCAGAATCGCCGCAGCTACACCAGAGGAACGAGAAATACCAGCATCACAATGAACAATCACATCTGTATCAGGATGTTTATTTAGTAGCCGCTTAATAAGCTGTGCATCGGCATCGGTAATCAAATCATTTTCCGTTACCTCTCGATCATACACATCCTTCCCCGGTTTATCTGCATCAGTAAAAAACAGGGGCAGAATCGCAATAAGATTATTTCTCTTTGAACAAAATGG
>CATKAP010000106.1 GCA_949746255.1 uncultured bacterium | reverse complement strand
TATAAAAAGCACATAACCCGCCGCAATTATTTAATAAATTACGACGGGTTATATTTATAAAAACAAAACTATAAAATAAAATTTCTTTTAAAGTTTTGTTTTGCCTGTTTCAGCTTTTTCCACGCTCGACGCATCATTCCACGAATACATTTTACGAATTTCTCCGCCGACCTCTTCTAACATATGCGATGTTTCCAACTGTCTTTTTGCATTAAAATGTGCTCTGCCGTTATTATTTTCAGCTATCCACTTACCGGCGAAAGTTCCGTCCTGAATTTCTTCCAAAACTTTTTTCATTTCCCTTTTCGTTTCGTCGGTAATAATTCTCTTACCCGTTTCGTAATCGCCGAATTCCGCCGTGTCGGAAACGGAATATCTCATAAGAGAAAAACCGCCCTTGTAAATTAAATCCACTATAAGTTTCATTTCATGAATACATTCAAAATAGGCGTTCTTAGGGTCATATCCTGCTTCCACAAGAGTTTCAAAACCTGCTTTCATTAGTGCGGTAACACCACCGCACAGAACCGCCTGTTCACCGAAAAGGTCTGTTTCCGTTTCGCATTTAAACGTTGTTTCAAGTACTCCGGCCCGTGAGCCCCCAATACCTGCCGCGTAAGCAAGCGCAATTTTAAGCGCGTTACCGGTTGCATCTTGTTCTATTGCAACGAGGCAAGGGACTCCCTTGCCTTCCTGAAATTCAGAACGTACTGTATGTCCTGGACCTTTCGGCGCTATCATAAAAACATCTATGTTTTCCGGAGGAAGTATCTGTTTGAAATGTATATTAAAGCCGTGCGCAAACGCAAGCGCGGCTCCGTCCTTTAAATTTTTTTCTATACTTTCTTTATAAACTTTAGCCTGAACTTCGTCATTAATCAAAACCATTACGATATCGGCGCGTTTAGTTGCCTCCGAAACAGTATACACTTTGAAACCAGCCGCCTCAGCTTTACCCCAGGACCTTCCGCCCTCGCGCAGTCCGATTATTACATTTACTCCGCTTTCTTTTAAATTGAGCGCATGCGCGTGACCTTGGCTTCCATAACCTATAACCGCAACTATTTTATTTTTCAATACATTTATATCGCAATCTTTCTGATAATATATAGCCGACATAATTACCTCCGATAATTTACCAAATACTTAAATTTATGAGTGTTTAAATATAAACTAAATTATAGTATTTTCGAAAAATTAAGTCAAGCATTGAAAAGCAACTTAAATTATTTTACTATTTTTTCAGCTATAAAATATATATCTCCCGCACCCAAAAATAAAATTACATCGGTCTCTCCGGCACGCGAAATAAAATCGCATATATCTCCAGCATTGTCGCCGTAACGCGCATGCTTAATATTTTGATAAAGCGTTAACGCGCTTCCGTCGTCGTCGAAATATTCACGAGCGGCAAAAGTTTTATATATTAAAAGTTCTTCTATAGGATTAAGAACTTCTAAAAATTCCTTAAATAAAGCTTTGGTTCGCGAATATGTATGCGGTTGAAAAATTACGTACAATTTACCCTTGACAAATGTTTCCGCCGTTTTTAAAGTTGCGGCAATTTCATCCGGATGGTGTGCATAATCGGCAATACAAATAGCTCCGTCATATGTTCCTAATTTTTCAAATCTTCTTTCAACGCCTTTAAAATTAAATATTCCCCGGCTAATATCGGAAAATTCCACCCCCGCCATACGAGCAACCGTAATTGCCGCAAGAGCATTTTTAACGTTATGCTCACCGTATACATCAAGTTTTACTTTACCTAAAACCTCGTTTTTTTCCCTAACGGTAAACGTGTATTTGCCTGAGTTGCATTCCAAATTTTCCGCGATATAATCTGCACTTGTATCAAGCCCGAAAGTTATACCACCAATACTAAAGTTTCCTTGTTGCGTTACACATTTTTCGGCGCCGGCTATAAAGGATACGTAAGCCGCGCGCAAAGCTTCGATACTGCCGTAGCACTCCAAATGGTCGGCACCCGTATTCAGAACCACTGCAATGTCCGGTTTAAGTTTTAAAAAATTTTTTTTGTATTCGCAAGCTTCTGTAATAAACCACTCGGCTCCGCCGAAATACGAGTTTTTCAAAACTTTATCCCTTCCGCCTATATGAGCGGAAAAATTTTTATTTGCAGCAAGAAAAATATGCGCAAGCATGCAAGTACAAGTAGTTTTCCCATGACATCCCGCTATAGCTATTACGTTTTTAAAGTTTTCGCTTACAAGATTTAAAAATTCGCCTCTTGAAAAAACAATTTTATTTAAACTTCGCGCTTCTTTAAGTTGAGCATTATCTTCTTTAACAGCGTCCGTATAAATTATAACATCGAACGACGCAACGCTGAAGCAAGTCTCTCCTGTAATTATTTCGGCTCCCGCCGTTTCTAATTCCGTAGTATATACGCTTTCAACAATATCGCTACCGCCGACCTTTTTCCCAAGAAAAAGCATATATTGTGCAAGCGCACTCATACTCACACCACCGATACCGATAAAATAAAAACTGTCAAAATTCATTATATTTCTTTTATCCATACTAAATTTTATTAAGAAAAATAAAATTTTAGCACGAATTTTAAAATTTTTCAATTTTTTAATGAAATTTTTTTAAATAAGTATTGAAATATTTTTCCTTTTATTGTAAAATGTAGGCGATGAAAGTATTATCTGGAAGGTGATGTTATGAAAATCTCAGATGTACGAATCAGATTAGTTAACAAGGAGGACAATAAACTTAAAGCCGTTGCATCGATTACCATTGACGATTGTTTTGTGGTTCACGATATTAAAGTAATCGAATCCAACGAAGACGCGTTTATTGCAATGCCGAGCAGGAAAACTAATGATGGCGAATATAAGGATATTGCGCACCCGCTCAACACCGAGACCCGCGAAGAATTAAAAAAAGCAATCCTTACAGCTTACTATGGTGAACTTAACAAATAAGTCATTTAGTTCTGTCAGTTAAATTAATACTGAATTTGTAGGACGAAAAAGGAGTACGTATCGCGTACTCCTTTTTCGTATATAAAGCTTTAATTATTATCGTCTCTTTTTTTACCGAGTTCGCGCAATTTTTGAACAAACTTAGGCACTGTTTTTTCGACGGGACGTTCGATAGGTCTCTCTATCGGTCTTTCGATTTGCTCAGACTGAGGTTGAACGATTACAGGAATTTGCACAGGCTGCACCTGAGGCTGTATCGATTCCGCGCGATAAGGTTCGCCGCGCATAGGGACTTGTGTTTGTGAAGGCTTATAATAAGGCTCGTTTACGGACATTCTTCTTGTACCGCCGTTTATCCCACCGTAATTACCGGAATCGTATAACATTCCGCTATTATAAGCTCTTTGTTGTTCCTCTTCACGTTTATTATCAAACCCGGGGAACCCAGTGGCAATTACGGTAATTTCCACCTCGTCTTGAACGTTAGGGTCAATTCTTGCGCCGAAAATTATATTCGCAGACGCATCTACAACGCTCTTAACCAATTCCGCCGCGTCGGCAACCTCATCAAAAGTCAAATCCTGACCGCCGACTACGTTAAGTATTACGCCGCGGGCGCCCTCTATTGTTGTTTCCAATAGCGGGCAATTTACCGCAACTCTTACCGCTTCTATAATTCTGTTGTCACCCTTTGCAACGCCAACACCGAGATGAGCTATACCTTTATCTTTCAGTATAGTTTTTACGTCTGCAAAATCCAAATTTATAAGCGCGGGGTTTACAATAAGCTCTGTCAACCCTTTTATTCCCTGTTTAAGAATTTCGTCTGCAACTTTTAAAGCTTCGGTCATAGGTGTATTTTTAGCCACAACCGTTCTTATTTTATCGTTTGGAATAACAATAAGGGTGTCAACATATTTTTTTAGGTTGTCCAACCCTTTAACGGTATTTTCCATGCGTTTTTTGCCTTCGAACCCAAAAGGCTCGGTAACCACGGCAACCGTCAATATTTTCATATCTCTTGCAATTTTGGCTATTACTGGAGCAGCTCCGGTTCCGGTACCGCCCCCCATTCCCGCGGTTATGAATAATAAATCCGTACCTTTTACCGCTTCGGTAAGTTCTTCTTTACTTTCTTCCGCAGCAGCTCTTCCAATGTCCGGATCCGCACCGGCGCCGAGTCCTTTTGTAAGATTTGTACCAATCTGAATTTTATTTTCGCAAGGAGAAAGCGCAAGTATTTGACTGTCGGTATTTACAACAAAGTATTCCGCGCTCGTAATTCCCGCATCCAACATTCTGTTTACGGCATTATTTCCCGCGCCGCCTACTCCTATAACTTTTATTCTTGCCCTTCCTGTCAAACCAGAAGAAAATCCTCCCAAATCGTTAAACATCCCATATCCTCCGTTAATTCCGTGATTTTTTATATTATTTTATTGATTATTTTTATCGTCAATAGCTATTGACAACAATCCGAACAAAGCACCGTACTCCGGTTTGTCATAATACGGTATTTCCGGCACAGCAGTTTCCACAACCGTCACAAGCCTTCCGGAAATATGTTCTGCAGTACCGCGAACAACATTTACACCCTCACCCGTAACTAGCAACGGTTTACCGTCCAAATTTCTTTCAACAAAATTGCGGCGGCATTCTTCAACCGTTTCGCAAACGCCGTCCAACCCCTCTCGAATTTTATCCCGTAAAACCGCACGCGAATAAGCATACCTTTTACCTTCGAATACACATTCTTCAGTTCCGGAAAGATTTTCTTTCGCATTTAAATTTATTTTCTTTAAAAATATTTGCGCAACCTCGAAAGGAATTTCCAGTTCGGTCATTAAAAACATCGCCACATGCCCTATTCCTACAGAAAACGATTCACTGTATAACAAGCCGTTACCGCAAACAACGCTGAACGTCGAAGAAATAAATCCAAAATCGAAAAGCACTGCACAATCGTCGCGTCTTTCTGGTTTTAAAAGATACATTGCTTCAGCAAAATTTTCCGGAATAAGATTTACGGTTCCTATGCCGCCGAATCGTTTAAAAGCGTCCATTAAACAACCTATAAACGAATTAGCGCATTGAAAAAAACAAAATTTTCCCTGCAACCCGTCGCTTATCGCACCTTCCGGATTAATAATTTTACGCTTGTCCGAAAGGGTATAATATAAACAACTTCTGCGTATTAATCTCCATTTTTCGTTATCAGGAGGCGCTGCAGTAGAAATAAGCGTTTGACAATCAGCTGCCGCTATCTTTTTTGACGAAGAAAAACTTATAGCTTTTTCTACATTAACAAGTTTTAAAAATTCGCCCGGAACGCCGACATAGAAACTCTTTATTCCGCCCGTTGACTCAACGATATTTTTAACAACTTCGGTTACAGCAATAACAAACCCCGAAGCATCCAAAAATTCACCTTCGGCAAACCCGTCGTAAGAGCGGCTGTATTTGCTTTTTATGATAAAAGTATTATTTACGCCCCTCTCGGCAACTACAGCGGTAAGCTCCGAAGAGCGCACGCTGAGCACCGCAACGCTTTTTGAACGCATTAATTTGTCTCCGATGTTTTTATTATATAATATAATTATATAATATACCACGCAGAAAAGTCAAACGATTATAATAAAAAAGCGGTGTATGACACCGCTTTTTTGAATTTAAAATATATTAAGGAGCAAGCGAATACGTAGCGACGAAATTACCGTCCAAAGTTACCGTACAATAAATTATACCCTGCAATTTCTGTTCCCCTGTAAGATTTTCGTATTTTCGGTATGCCGCGTCGATTTTGCCTGCAGTCATGTTTTTGTAATCTCTGATTTCTATCATTACACCACACCGAAGAATAAAAGTAACTTTATCTTTTTCCAAACTGCTTTGCGCTTTAGACAAAATAATTTTTTCCGTTACGGAACGCATAGCGCCGAACCTTACCGAAAAAATTTCACCAGCTTCAGCCAAAGATATTATTTCACTTGAATCTGAAACGCCTTCAAGCAAAACGTTTGAAGCACCGTCTATGACGTTTATGTTTTCTTCGGAACTTTTTATATAAAGGCCTTTATCGTCATATAAAAGAAAACCGCCTTCCTCATTTGACTTGGCATAAGTTTCTCTACGTTCTTTTACTGTAAATTCCAAAGTGCAAGGATACACTTTTTCAAATTTCTCCAAAGCGTACTTACCGCCATTCAAAACCTCGGAAACACCTTCTTCCGTTACGAAAGACATAAAATTCCCTTGAAATTTCCGCAAAACTTTTTGCTTTATTTCAGAAATTTCGGCTTTAGCTTCGTTGCTGTCGGCTTCACAAGTATAACTGAGAAGAGTTATGTTGACGTTTCGCACGGCAAAAATTAACCCCATTCCCAAAACCGTTATAACAACGAAAATCACGGCTGAAAAAATTAATACAAGTTTTCTTATGTGTTGCATACCGTTCAGACGGATACCCTCACTATATCTCCTCCTAACTTGCGAAGTTTATATTCGAAGGCTCCGTACCCCCTG
>CATKAP010000105.1 GCA_949746255.1 uncultured bacterium | reverse complement strand
TGACGATCCACATAATAGGGCAAGCGTAAAGGGCCGCATTTAGGCCGTATTGGGCCGATGTTTCGGCAAAAGTGGCCCCAGTTGCCATCATGGTTGAAGCCGCCTTTACATTTTCGGCAAAGGCGTGGGCATGGAGTAACGCCGTAGAAATTCCAGTGATTGTATTCACGGCCAGTTGTGCCCCGTAATACACCCCCAACGCCCCAGCTACCCCCAACACGATTGGGGCAATCCAACTCCAATTGTCATAAATGCCTCCGCCGATAGCAGAAATTAAATTTAGGGCAAATAGAGTAATAGCTACTACGGCGTTAAGCGCACCCATTAGCCCATCAACTGCACCCTGAACCCGTTCAGAGTTGGCGATTTGGTTGATTTTTGATAGAAGTGGATCAAAGATAACAATGGCCCTATTTTGCATTCCTGTCCAAATCTGTTCCCATGTCATGGGCATAGATTCAAACTTGGCGTTGATTTCATCCGCTGATGCAAACATGGCATTTTTCACCACTTGGGCGGTGATCATGCCTTCCTCGGCATATTTCTTGATAGAACCTTCTGCAACACCCATATACCGTTCAATGGCCCTTGCAATTCCCGGCGCATTTTCCAAAATAGAATTTAATTCTTCACCCCGTAAAACCCCTGCACCCATAGCTTGGGTTAGCTGAAGCATGGCGGCAGCTTGCCCTTGGGCGGTTGCGCCGCCAATAACGAATTGTTTGTTGATCTGTTCCATGAAGGCGATTAGTTCATCATTGGTGGCAAAAGCAGAACGGGCGTTGGCTCCCATATTCGCGATTGCGTTAGCAGTATCAAAATAGGACGCTCTGGAGCGTTGGGCGGAAGCCATAATTTTTTCTTCCAAAATTGCTACGCTGTTATTGTCGACTATATTGACTGGAACTGTGGCATTTTCTTTCAAACGGTCGATTTCCCGCCCGACATTTTTCACGCCCTCGCCGTCCCCGGCAGTAACAAACACTTCGGCATTTTTATTTAAACCGTTGATGTCTTGCTGAACGGCCCCCAGGCTCCCATCATGATCCGCAATTAGATTTAATCGGGCTTTCGTGCTTGCCAATTGGTCGGAGATATTGATCATCTTTTTTACCGCCGCCAATCCGCCCACGGTTACAGCTATGCCTTTTAGCTTATGTGACAGGCCATCGGCGGCGCGGGTGCCGTCCCGCACCCGTTTATTAAAATCACCTTGGGCTCGATCGGCGGCACGAATGCTTTTTTCAATGTTGTCCCAGGTGGCTTCAGCCTTTGCCAATTCCTCACGGGCTTGCTGAATGGCGGACACATCCACCACGTTTTTTGAAGCGCTCTGAACCGCTTCAAAACTGTTCAATACAATGTTCAAAGCGTTGTGAATACTTTTCAGCGGCCCGGTCATTCCATCGTAAAGGGCTAACGCGCCTTT
>CATKAP010000104.1 GCA_949746255.1 uncultured bacterium | reverse complement strand
CCACTATCTGGTAGGCTTTGACGGCAAATACTATGATCCCAATAACGGTATTATGCCGGAAATTGACAAAGCCAATATCAAGGGTTATCTGGAAATTATGTGCGATTAAGCCGATGCTTTATAAAAGCGGATGTAAAGATCAGACATAAACTTATAAAAAGGGCATTATATTCAGAACAGCGAATATAATGCCCCGTTAAATTTATATTCAACTAACGAATAGTAAATAGTTAGATCATAAATAATTTCCCTTTTTACTGTCTTCCTTATATATTTTGTAGCAATTAATTTTAGGCGAATCAAAATCTAACAGTTCTATTTTTCTTAATTGTCCCTCAGCAATAAACGGTAATGCAATACTCTCCGGTATAAAACTGACTCCGGCAAATTCCAGCAGATAAGGAATCAGCTTCGTACTGTTATCTATTTCAAATCCAAACTGATAATGGGGCGGAAACAATTCTTTTATAAACAATCCTACCTCCTGCAATGCAAAATTACAATATAAATAACCGGAATTAACCAGTTCTTCTTTTAATATACCGTTTTCATATTGATTGTTATGACAGCCGGTAACTAATATTAAGTCATCCACTGCAAACAGTTCACATTCATATCCCGCCTTATAAAAAGGAAGATAAATATATATCACATCCAACAAATCATCCTGCAAAGCTTTTATTAAATCATTAGAATGTCCTATGGTAATCTTAACCGCATTTTGGGGATAGGATTTCATATAATCCCTAATCTTGGGAAAAAGATGACATTCATATACGGTATTCGTGGTTCCAACTCTCAAGACATCAAAATATTTATTTAAAGAATTAATATCCTGAATGCCCGTATCGGATAATTCCACAATTCTTTTGGCATAGCTTAAGAAAACCTCTCCTTCCGCTGTGAGCGTTACCTTTCTTTTATTTCTCCAGAAAAGAGGCTTACCGGTTTCCCTTTCCAGCTCTGCAATACGGTTTGTTACCGTAGACTGTGCTATAAAGAGCGTATCTGCTGTTTTAGTAAAATTCTTATGCTCCGCTAACGCAATAAATGTCCGCAAATTTTCCGTATCCATACTGTTCCTCTTATTACTTTTTCGAATTACTGATATTCATATAATCGTATTTACAGATATATTATCATGGTGCTAAGATTATGGCAACAAAGCAATCAAAACTCTTTGACAGACAGTCGGGAATTTTTGCATTGCCTGATACGGGAGGAATTAATAGTGAATCAAATATCATTACATCAGGTTAACTCTGACAATAAAGACTTTGTTCATTTATGTAATGAACTGGACTCTTTTCTTGACTTGGCTATCGGCGGAGAGTCCAAACGGGAAAAATATAAAAAATTTAACTATTTAAATACAATGGATTATGTAATCATTGCTTATCACAAAGAGGAAGCAGCCGGCTGCGCCGCCCTTCGAATATATTCGGATGAGGATATTGAAATAAAAAGAGTTTTTGTCAGGGAAAATTACAGAAAACAAAATATCGGCGGTATGTTGTTGGAACAACTGATTTCCTATGCCAAAGAATCCGGTTATCAACGTATAATATTGGAAACCGGTAATTTTTTACAGGCTTCTGTCCGTTTATATTTCCGGTACGGATTTGAACAGATAGAAAATTATGGCGCCTATAAAAATATGAAAGAATCGTTGTGTATGGGACTCGCTATAAAAGAAGACAGTATCTGCTATTGCTTCAATAGATGGATATCAGAAGAAGATTTGAAAGAATTATTTGAGTCCGTCAACTGGCTGTCCGCCCGTTATGCAGACAGACTGTCCAAAGCCTTCAAAAATGCGGGAACCGTTATTTCTGCGTGGCAGAATAACAAATTAATCGGTCTTATAGAGGTTTTGGATGATAAGGAATTAAATGCGTATATTCATTATCTATTAGTACACCCCGCCTGTCAAAATCAGGGAATCGGCTCATCCCTGATTAAGCGGGTAAAACAGATTTATAAGAACTATCTTTATCTGATTGTAATCTGCGAGAATAAAACCACGGTTCCTTTTTATGAAAAACTGGGCTTCCTGGCGGCAGAAGGAACTACAGCTTTACAAATAAGGAGCTTATAGAGCAAACATATATTGATATTTTCTCATCTGTTCCCCCAGCGCGCCTTCTACTCTTTCTAT
>CATKAP010000103.1 GCA_949746255.1 uncultured bacterium | reverse complement strand
TATCATTAGTCTCAGTAACAGAGAAAATATTATTAGTCTGAGACGGATTGATAGTCAAGAAATCGGGAGACAAAACAGGTTTTTTATCATAAACACGATTAATCAAAAAGTCACGAAGAGTGGTGCGGAATTCACCGTGAACTTCATCGATTGAAGCAAGGTAATCATACCATGCACGCTGATAGCCGAAAGTATCAGTAACATTATCACCGGCATTAACGACCTGGAGAGGACAAATCTCCTTATAAGTAACAGGCTGTAAACCAATATGACCAAATTCGGGGAAGAAGTAATCGAGAACATCTCGCTTGGTATACATCTTAGGAAGAATCTGGGAATAGTTAGGAACAGGCGAGATAGAAACTATACCGATAAGGAAACCAGGCTCATCAAAATACTTACGGATCTTATTACGGGAAGATCCCATGACATATCCCTGACCGGCATAAGAACCGAGAGGAGAATCAGAGGAAGATTCGGAAGTCTGAGATATCTGGGAGACATTGATAATCTCGGAATGACCACCAATAAATTCAGGCATGTCGAGCTCAGCGTAAGATGGCTCAACACCAAAATGAGAGCCTATAATATCACGAAATTTAAATCCTTTACGGATATTGGTCTCAAGCCAACGCTGATAAGCATTGACATTTCGGAAATCATTGATAGAAATACCGGAAGAAACAACGTCGACAAGAGAACGCATGACATTACCCGGGAGGTTCTCACCATAAGAAACGCCGGTCACAGTGTCACCATCATCTGCAGTAGTGAGCCGAACATTGTAGGACTTACCATTCTCAGAATCAGTAAAAGTGGCAACGCCAGAAGATGTAATGCCAACAAGGGGAGCGCGGCCCTGTTGAGGAGTCGGAAGAGCCGTAGTAATAAAGTCCTGCTCCCAATTACGATAATGTAAAGTATAGTTATTAGAGTCTGCACCACCTTCGACAGTAGGAAGGAACCTATTATATTCTTTTTCATTATTTAAAATATAAGGGTTGTTACGTTCATCACGATAAAAAGCATTATATATCTGTTCATAAGCACGAGCAGGAAGAGCGGAGACGGGGATAGTGGGAGGTTTAGGACCGGAGGGCAAGAAGGGGTTGATGAAATCCTTACCACCATATAGAGTAGAGTAACCGGAAGGAGAAAAAATTCTGCCATGAGGAATAACAGTACTGCCTATACCCCAATTATAGGTAATACCATCAAGGGTGAAAGGGGTACCAGGAACAGTGAGAAGAAACCAAGCAAAATTATAATTGCCGGAAGAATCCGATTCAACAAGACGTGAAAAAATGGAATAAGGTATAAGTAGAGTGAAACGGGAAAAGTTTCCAGCACGAGTAACAGAGCCGAACATAGAGTAAGTAACACTCGAGGAAACAATATTACCAAGGGTAGTGAGGAGTACAGGGAATGAATCTGTAAGCGTAGAGGTTTGAGATATATCGAAAGACAATTCTATAGAATCATCAGGACCCAAATGGGAGAAAAAAGAGCTACTAACCTGAAAGTTATAAGACAAAGCGGACGGATTACCAGAGCTATCACAAACCGGAGAAGTATTGACATCTGAGGAAACGCCGTCAGGAGGAACTATAGAGAACATAGTAGAAAAAGGAGAAGATTCATTGAAGGCGACAGAGCCAATACTAACAATGCGATTGGCAGAGGGCCTAATAAGAGCAGCTGAACCACAGTGTTGAGAGCTAGAAGCAACAAAAGGCATAGAACCGTAACCACCATGGATGACATTCGGCAAACCAAGGTAATCATGAAGCTGACCAACACCCGCGTTAGAGTTATTGAGGTTAGTAAGATAGGGAACCACAAGTCCTTCCTTAAGATTACCATAGAAGTCAGAAAAGTCCTTCCAAAGGTTGCGATTACGAACATAGAACATATGCATATCACATCGCATCTTAGTCTGAACAGGAAAAACCATGGGCATCATGCGAAATGCCACAGAGAGATCTATTTCAGCAGAATCGCCAGGGAGGACCTCCTTAACACAAAAAGGAACGAGCTTACCAAAATCAGTGGTAAGGTTATTAGTAAATGAAAGGTCAAAAAGATTTCTATTCCTTTTGACATTAGGGGCATTGTTTTTACCGAAAACTTTACTCATTAGAATTATTGTTAAAGGGTTTTAAGATAAAATGAAGAATCTTGTCAAGAAAGGCAAGAATAGGATAAATGGGAATTTTCATAAAAAAAATGGATTAAGGACTTATAGCAAGGCGCAATCAGAGATTGCTGTATTCGCGGCCGCAGCCGCTCACGGACGCTTCGCTATACGTCGCTCGGGGACTCGCTACCGTGGATGACCGACGGGCACTAAGTCCCGAGGACTTAGTTATGGTCAAAAAGCAATATGGAGATAATCAGAACCGACAATAAATTCCTTAGCCTTAAAACGAGAAACCAAAAGGGGTTCTAAAAGAGCGGCTTCAGATGGGGAAACAGCTATATCAACCGCGCGATATCGGACGTGATAAGATCGTTTAGCGCCTCCAACAGCGGAGTTAAGTCGAAGGCACCGATAGCCAGAAGTAACAAGAACAGGACGGCCAAGAATGCGACGGACAGACTCAAGGATATGCGAAAAGACGATATAGTTACAGAAAAAGAAACGGCCTTTCGGACCAATAGGGTAGTTAGGACATCCAATAACCGATGCCGTGGAGGAATTGACGAATTCATTATAGGTAAAATGAGAGCAACCGGAAAGATGAAGCAATACATCAAAAAAAGCACCGTAATTATCGACAGTATAGAGGAAAGAAAGGGCTGTACAACAAGAGTAAAAGTTCCTCAAAGTAGTGTCAAGACAGGGGGGAACAGAGCCATCTTCATTTTTATGGAGAAAAGTAATGGTAACAGGAATATCGGGAATAGAAAGATAAAATTCAATATTACGATCGACACAATAAGACTCAGAAGGATAACTAGGAGCAGAATAACCGCGAAGAGCGGAATAAAGCTTCCTACTTAAAGAAATAGCAAAATCAGAATAAAATTGTTTTGACATGATGTTAAGTATTATAGTTAAACATAAAGCAAAAATAGAAAAAAAAAGCAAAATTAGCAAGGATGAATATTTCTTTTTAACAACTCTTCTTTATATTTAAGAACAGTTAACCTATCTTCGGGAGGAGCTTGTTCCGCACACTTAGAAAGAATATAAGAAGCATAAAGAGAGTTAAAACGATCACGAGTAATAAGGATATCAGAAACCCTATTTAAATCATAATCATAATTTTCAAGGAAAGAGATATCAGATAAAATCTGATTCTCAACAGCAATGATATTATTATTTATATGGTCAACATCAATACAAGAGATAGCTTTCTCTACAGAATCATCATAAAGATAAGAGAAAAAAGGATATTTCTCAGCAAGATGAGGAGGAAAAACATAATCGAATTCATGAGAAAAGTAAGCGGTACCATAAACGCTGCGGTAAGCATGATACTTAGAAAGATTGAGAGAAAGACGTTTAATGCGATGAAAAATTTCTTCGGGAAAGAGAGCACGAAGACCGGGAAGAAGCTTATCTCTAAGATATTTAGGGAGAGTAAACTTAACCAACTGACCATTAACACAAAGACACATCTTGAAGTTCTTAGTATGAAGAGCCTGATGAACAAACTCAGAGCAGGCAAGAGCAGGAGAACCGATGCCACCACCAACACGAGAACCACACCAAAAATTAGGTTTACGACCATCAGGAACATTAGAATCCTTAAGAAGGTACTTACAAACATACTTAAAGCCACGAGGCTCAAAGTGCTTAGCATGTACAAAACCTTTACCCCAACACTTTTCAAGCCAATCAACAAAGTCGAGATAAAAAGGCCAACGTTTTTTTACATCGAGTCCAAAAATTAAGCCATGATAATGAGGACGACCGGAAGAAGGACAATATTCAGAGAAATAAATATGACGGACAGTGTTAGAACCAACATCATAACCCTCTCTACGAAGATAGAGATAAAAACGATTGAAGAACATACGGACGTCTTCGACAGAAACAGACTTATCGGCAGGAAGATTAAGGTCGTTATAAGTAAGAGTAAAAAATATAGCAGGAATGTCTCCATGAGAATACTGCTCGCAGACCATACGGGAAAAAAGCTGATTGCGACGGGCACGGATACATTCAAGACAATGACCGCAAGGAACGGTTATAAAAACAGGGATACAATCACCGGAAAGATCACAAGCGACATACTTATCGATATTATCAAGAGTGACACCAAAACGGCGTTTATTGATAAGGTCATAAGGGAAAGGGGCGCAGACAGACCAACTAAAAGTATATTCACGGCCATTCATGAAACCAAAACGATAGACGTTGTGCTCCTTAACAAATTTAGGATTAACGATTATAGAGGGATTGAGACACATTTCCGTAGGATATAAAAGAGGTTAATATTTTGCTGAAGTAAACAAGGATGTGTTATTCAGCCATAGATATACAAGAAAAAGGAGGGGCAGGGGAAAGGGTTCCCCTGCCAATCCGCATCACTCATAATGACGCTTAGTGCGAGTGGTGGTATGACGAATGCCAAAATCATCAGTGTATGAAGTCTGATGAGTGACATTATCTGTATTCTTAGGGTTCGTCTTATTACCAAGTTTCCATTTAGCGATAATGTTACCAAGGTCGGCAATAGATTCAGTACCCATATTAACGAGTTCCATAATGGCTTTAAGACGAGCGAAATCTTCCGCAATGTCAGCGTCAATGGTGAGACGACGGGCTTCAGCATCATACTTGAGACCAAGAGACTCAAGCATAACAGCGCTTTTCTCAGCAGCCTTAGCATCGGTTTCATTAAGCTTGATCTTAGAAGAATTAAGAGCAAGCATGCTATAGAAGCCCTGCATAAAGGTCTGGACATTCATACCAACAAGGCGGGCCTCATGCTGTAATTTAGTAAGCTCAGAACCCTTGAACTGCTGGTAAAAATTATGATCAATAATCTTCATCAGCACATCATACTCGAGAAGTTCATTCTGACGGTCGAGAGAAACCTCCTGTTTCTCGGCATTTTTAGTAAGCTGATAAATCTGCTTGCGCTGCTGGTCATTAAGATTATTAAGAACTCTCTGACCGACAATAGAAATACTCTGGTATTCAACTTTACCCGAGAGCAACTGTTCATCAAACTTAGCAAAAGTATATTCACGAGTGGTTTCAACATCAAGTTTATCAGCCTGAGCATTGGCAAGACGTGCCTGAGCAATGGTAAGAGGGTCGACAGAACCCATGACATTACTCATCTGGGCAAAGCCAGGAGCAGCACCTGAACCGGAATGCATAGGCGTAGAAGAGATGTCGGACATCTGACCATAGATAAGATTGGGGTTAAGGCCAGCTTCCTTAAACAGTCGCATCTGATTAGCAGGAGAGTTATACTCATTAGACATATGCCACATACGAGTATTATAGGAATTTTGCAATGCCTGCATTTTTTCCTGCTGCGCAAAAGCTTCCTGCTGACGGTGCTTGTTGCTTCGATTCTGAAAAAAAGAGCCAATGCTATTGAAAGCAAGGCCAGCGCCAGCGCCAATAGGATTACTATTGGCGAAAGCGCTGGAAACGGATTCGAGGAAATTACCCATAGTTCTGAATATCTACGGAGTTAGCATTCTTAATTTTACGACGAGCATCCTGCTGCGCATTCCAAATGTCATTGACATCAACGCCGCGAGCATCTTCCAAGGGGAGGTCGAAAGTAACATTGGGAGTGCCATCAAAGAACAAGGCATCATTAGTAGGAGAGATAGGTATGCCACGCTCAACCATGCGATGCATGTCAGAGGGAGTAACAGCAAGACCATTAACAGTACTCTCGAAAGGAGAGTCAGAGGGGAAATAAGAGCGGGAAACGACAATCCCACTCTTACGATTTTTAAGTTCCTTAATCATTACGCTTCTAATTTAGGTATACCATATTTAGGAATAGGACGTTTCATTTTAAGTCCAACGTGAATAAGACCGATGAATTTATCATTAGTCTCAGTAACAGAGAAAATATTATTAGTCTGAGACGGATTGATAGTCAAGAAATCGGGAGACAAAACAGGTTTTTTATCATAAACACGAT
>CATKAP010000102.1 GCA_949746255.1 uncultured bacterium | reverse complement strand
ATACAAAGAAAAGTAATTTATAGAGGTTTGCATAATGAAAAATAAGGCATTGATTGTAATTGATATTCAAAACGATATCACAAAAAACTATAAAGAAATTATCGATAATATCAATGCCGCTATTGATTGGGCTGTCGAAAACAATATCCATATTATATATATTAAACATAACAACCTGTCTGCCGGCACTCGAACGTTTAAACCTAATACCCGCGGAGCGGAACTGGTGCCGGATTTGAAAATTGTGTCTAATAATATATTTGTAAAAAGTAAAGGCAACGTATTGACAAGCGAAGATTTTCTCGTTTATATAAACGGGAATGGCATTAAAGAGTTTTATATTACGGGTGCCGATGCTGTCGCTTGCGTAAAATCGACTTGCTATAATATGGCAAAGAACGGTTATATGGTTCACGTATTATCCGATTGTATAATAAGTTATGATAAAAAGAAAATTCCCGAAATGTTAGAATATTATGCTCGTAACGGTTGTTTCATTGAAACATTAAGTCAGTTAAATTACGATTAATCTAACGTTTTACTTTCTTATATGATATAAGAATTGAAATTATAAAGGTAATATAATGCAAATAGAAAAAATAATCAAAAATGATAAAGTTATTGCTCACGTTAAGGCGGAAGAAATCGTTATAAACGATGCGCAGAGCGCTCTGGATTTAATGATGACTGTCAAATATGAAACAGGTGTTGGCAACATAGCGATACAAAAAGATTTAATTGCGGAGAAGTTTTTTGTGCTGAGTAGCGGTTTTGCAGGGGAAATTTTGCAGAAATTTATAAATTATCGTTTCCGAATCGCAATTTACGGCGATTATTCGAAATATACAAGTAAACCGTTGAAAGATTTTTTTCACGAAAGTAATAAAGGGTGCAATGTATTTTTTACGGAAAATTTGGAAAAAGCAGTTGAGAAATTAACGTTTGCAAGCGATTGATAATTTCTTTATTTTAGATTAATATATTTTTAAATATTAGTTGGAGAACGTATGAAAAAAAGTTTTAATTTAAAAAAATATGTAACCGCTACCAATGTGTTAATATTAGTTCTTATACTATTTTACCTGTTGGACCGTTATTTACCTTTTCCGGAAGGTTATACGGGCTATAACGCTTGGTTTGAAGATGAATCGCCCGTTTTTAATTATATTTTCGGAAGTTGCGGAGGATTACTTTCCAATTATATGGCGCGAGGGGAGTTTTTAGAAAACGGTTATGCCATATACAGAAATTTTACATGTACGTTTTTACACGGTCATATTTTACATATTATAGCTAATTTGCTGGGGTTGTATTTTATAGGTAATTATACGGAAAAACGGTTTGGTTGGTGGCTTACGCTTATTTTATTTGTTTCTATAGCGTTTATTGAATCTTTTATCACAGATCCATTGTATATTGCGATGTTTCCTGAAAAAAGCGAAGAAATAGCAAACACAATAAGTATGGGCGCGTCTAGCGGAATATTCGGTTTGGCCGGAGTATCTCTTGCCGCTTTGTTGTTCAATATAAAAAGTTTTAAAAGCGTTGGTTTGCCTACGATAATTGTATCTGTAATTTACGGGGTTTTCACAACATATATAGCGAGTTTCGGCTGGACTACTCTTTGTCATAACGTAGCTATAATTTTGGGGCTGGTTCTAGGCACATTAATTATTTTGCCTTTTTATATTTTAAAGAAAAAGAAAATTTCTTCCGGTAAGGTTGATCAAAACGAGATTTAGACGAATAAGAAAATATTTTATAGAAATCCTTGCAGTTTTGCTTGGATTTTTTGTTTATTTGTTAACAAAAAGGTTGTATTGGTACAATTTGTGTAAAAAATGCAACCAATTAAAGTTAAAATTGCAATGGATATCCTTATTGTATTGTGATAATATTATTACGTAATGCGGAAGAGTTGACCGCATAGAATTTTTTTAATTTTGTTCTTAAGAACAAAGGGCTACGCCTTTTTCAAGGCGTAGCCAAAAAACATTATCAGGAGGTAGAAATGAAGCAATTTGAAAAAGTCTTAAGCTTTTGGGAAAACCACAAAAAAATATTGCTGATTAGCTGTTCCGCGTTATTGGCGGTACTTTTTATCGGCAGTATTTTAATCGCTGTTTTCAGTGGCGGTGAATTTGCAAAGACTTCGAAAACTGTTGGAGTAAAGGGTTTGTTACAGCTCAACGAATCCCAATATTCAACGAATTATCTTACGGGGGATAAGTTCTCGTTTGATAAAGAGAATGCGGATATTACTTTAATCGCAAAGGATCCCGCAATAGATCATGTTGTAAAAATCGATAAATTACCGGCAAGCGAATACGGCTTTCTCGTTAACGGACAAGGCGACGTAATTGACGAAGCAAACGAAATAACTATGACTGACGATATTACGTCCGTATCCGTAGTAAGCAAGTATTATCCGGATTTAAAGGTAAACATTCCCGTGAACGTGATTTCGACCGAAGGTATAGAGTTCAAGCAAAGCCTTCTGTTGGAAGCCGAAAACGCTAAACTTTATAAGGATAAAGAGTTAATAAAAGAAGAGGATAAGCTTGTTTTGCCGGAAGCTGATAAGCCGTACAATTCATCTGCGGGAGTTCCTGCCGGCGAGGAATGCAGTAACGGCGCATGTTTAAGAAACTTTCAGGCAAGCAACATGCGCGTTGAATTTGAAATTGTATGTTCGGAAGAGGTAGAAGTCAGTTTTATAATAAAATACTGCATGCGTCCCGAAAGCAAGGCGTTCGGCGAATATTATAAAGTTAAACTTAACGGTCGCGAAAATACTACCGTGGCAGGGGTTAAAACCGCTGTGGGAACGGGATATTTTACTCCGGCCGATTTGGCTACGGTTACTTTAAAGCTTGTTCGCGGTGTAAACGTTATATCTTTCGAAAGCGGAGATAGCGTGGGTACTAAAAATCCCGTAAATCTCGACGCTATATCTTTGTCTTGCGACAAAGCGGTTTTGGGCGTATATTCCGCGTAAAAGGTAAGGAGATAAAATGGAAGAAAATAAATATATGACCTTTTTAAAATCGGTCGGAAAAGAAATAAAAGAAACGGTTTTAACCAAAAGTTACGGCTGTTACGTTGCTCTTGCGGCTTGGTTATTAACTTTAATACAAATTATAACTTACGGTTTTGTATCCGTCGAACTCTTTCATTCCGGAGTTATAGTAAGTTCCGTGCTTGGCGTTATATTTTTCATAATATTATCGCTTTTCCGTAAAACTTCGCCTCTCGCACCCGTAATTCTTATGGTATGCGATATCGTGGCGTTGCTTTCGTTCGCAAGCGCGGACGGCATAGTAGACGTATTTTCCACGCTGTTCTTTGACGGCTTTTCTTTGGGAAAATTGTTTACATTGCCCACTGCGGAATGGATGAGCATATTCTCGTTTGTACTGTCGTTTCTTATCAGTTCGGTTGCGGTATATCTTCCGCAGAATAAAAAAACAACGGTAAAAGAAAAAATTAAAGAGGAAGAGGTAGCGGAAGTAGTATGAAAACAGTAAAAAAATTAAATCTTGTGTTTAAAATAGCTTTCCACGTTACTTTGTTTATTTTCGGAATAGTTTCGGTGGCAGGTCCGATAATGCTTGCAAATAAAGGAGCTATTAACACCGCGCTCGGTATTCAGACTTCGACTAGTACTGCGGGCGACGGAAACATGTATTTTGAAACAAAATTCAAAAACATGGACGAAGTAACGGAGGCTAGCAAAAAAATTATAGAAGAAACCATGGAAGAGGGCGCCGTACTTCTTAAAAACGAAAATAACGCGCTTCCTCTTGCAAAGGGAGACGCTGTAAATCTTTACGGTATAGCTTCTTATTACAGCGTGGTAGCCGGTCAGGGCTCGGGTGTAGGTTCCGTTAAAAACGACGGCGATACGAAAAACGTTGTAACTCTTGAAGAAGGCTTTACCGCGGCGGGACTTTCAGTCAATCAATCTTTGAACGATTGGTATCGTGCGCGCAAAATGCAGGACGTCGAAATAGGTAAACGCGGCGGAACTCTTGTCGGCGGCGGAACTCAGCAGTCTCAATATGTGGTGAAAGACGCCAATTGGAACGTTCTTCCCGATGCGAAAACCAACAAAGCCAAAGCCGGAATAGTCGTATTCGGCCGTAACTCGGGCGAAGCTATCGACTTGTACATGGATACAACCATGGATACCGAAACAATGGCGGGTAACGGGGAACGTGTTATAGTAAACAGAGAAAATAATAACAAACCGGCAAACACCGCGGGCGACGCGCTTGCTCTTTCGGAAAATGAAAAATCGGTGCTCGAAGGAATGAAAGCGCTTAAAGATAACGGAACTTTGGATTCTATTATAGTTATCATGAACGCGGCTGCGCCTTTGATGGCTGAATTTGTAGAGAACGAAGCTTACGGCATAGACGCTTGTATGTGGGTAGGTACTTTGGGAACTTACGGCGCTAACGGACTCGGCAGGGTTCTTGTGGGCGACGTTAACCCTTCGGGCAGAACGGCGGATACTTTCTGGGCCGATAGTAAATATAATCCCGTTTATTATAATTTCGGTGCGATAGAATATGCAAATTCCGGAATTTTAAAGGGGTATCAAACTACTTTGAACGGAGAATACGACGATAAATATTACATAGCTTATCAGGAAGGTATTTATAACGGTTACAAATATACGGAAACAAGATATGAAGATATAGTAACCAATCGTGAAAACGTTGGTACCTTCGATTATAAAAAAGCGGTACCGTATCCTTTCGGTTACGGATTGAGTTATTCGGAATTTAATTATTCCAATATGCAAGTAAAAGAAAATGCGGCAAAGAAAACTTATACCGTAACGGTAGACGTAACAAACGCGTCTACGGTAGACGGAAAAGAAGTTGTGCAGGTTTACGTACAGAAACCTTATACAGCTAAAGATATTCAGAACGGCGTTGAAAAATCTTCGGTCGAACTTATCGGTTTTACCAAAGTGGAAGTAAAGGCGGGCGCAACCGTTACCGCAACAATCGAAGTCAAAGAAAAATACTTTGCGGCATATGACGCGAACGTTGAAAAAACTTATGTAATCGGTTCGGAAAACGCTAACGACAAGTATCTTTTAACTGTTGCAAAGGATTCTCACGACGCTGTTAACAATATTTTAAAATATAAATCGGAAAACGGCGTCAGCATTGACGGCAATAAAATGTTCAAAAACGCTCGCAGGGGCGACGGCGACAAGAATTTGGTTTGGGGTAAGTATTTTGCATATGACAAAACTACTTATTCTAGTAACGACTTTATAGAAAGCGAAAACGCCGCGTTTGAAAATTTGGAGCATTACGAAGGTCAAAAAGCCAACTACGGCGTAAATAAAATTACAAACCAGTTCGACGACGTGGATTTTGTTAAAGCGGGTATATTCGAAGGCAGTGAAACTACTCAGCTTTACACTTCCAGAAACGATTGGGCGGGAACGTGCGGAATAAGAATAAATCTTACAGCAACGCAAGCGCTTGTAGAAGCGCAAAAATGCGCCGCCGTTGAAAAAGACAATATACCTTATCCCAAATATGAAGAAGTAGGTTTTTATGAAGGCGAAGAAATTTTCGACGAAATAAAACTTATTTATCTTCGCGGAAAAGACTACAACGACCCGCTTTGGGATACTCTTCTTAACAGAATGAGCTGGGAAGAATACTGTTATTTCCTTCAGGAAGGCTTCCGCTTTACTCGCGACGTACCTTCAATAGCAGCTCCTAAATCTTTGCAGCAGAACGGAGGCATT
>CATKAP010000101.1 GCA_949746255.1 uncultured bacterium | reverse complement strand
CGGCCTTCATGAGATACAACTCGGCAAAACGGAGATTGTAGGAGGTGTGCAGACGCGCTGGACTCAAAATCCAGTGGTAGCGATACCGTGTCGGTTCGACCCCGACCAGCGGCACCAAAGACGATAAAGGTTGAACCTTTAATTCGTCAATAGCCTTGTCGTTATCGGCAAGGCTTTTTTTTATGATTTTTTGTTGTCGTTGAAAGTTTATAAAATTTATTATTACGAAAATATCTATAAAATTTTAGTAGACAGCTTTAAATAAACGTGTTACTATTAGCAATAAAGGAAAGTATAATGGAAAATATAATTTTAGGTCTATTGCTATTAAATTCCCGAACAATTTATCAGTTACGGAAACGAATAAATGAAGGATTGGATTTAATGTACAGTTGCAGTACGGGCAGTATACAAGCTGCTATTAAAAAACTTTTAAAAAGCGATTGTATTAGCTTTAATGAAATTAATGAAAATGGTAAATTAAAAAAGTTGTATAGTATAACAGAGGAAGGTAAAAAACAATTTAAATTGTGGATAAATAGTTCCATTGACAGTGACGCTTCAAAAAATCCGGAACTAACTAAAATATATTTTATGGGTTTTTCCGAAAAAGAAACACGTATAAAAATAATCGAAAACCATATTCTTGATTTGCGAAACAATTACGTCTATTTAGACAAAATTTGCAAAGACGGTGAAAATATGTTAACCGAAATGCAAGAAAACGAAATTTTATTTTATCAGTTGCAAACCGCAAAATATGGACGTGATATAACGCTGTTTAATATTGATTGGTATACTCAATTATTAAAAATTATCAGGAGCAAATAAAATGAAAACTTTATGTCTTGAAAATTCACCTATTACTTATTATATTGACGATAAAGCAAATAACGAATGGGTTGTTTTTATTCATGCCGCATTTGTTGACCATAGAATGTTTGAGAAACAATTTGATTACTTTTCTGGAAAATATAGTTTGCTTGCAGTTGATATTATAGGACACGGTAATTCTATTCACGCCCGTAAAGGTGACGGTGTTGAAAAAATGTCTGATTGGATAGACCGAATTTTTCAAAAGCACGATATATCCGCCGCTCATTTTGTCGGGGTATCGTTAGGTTCGGTTTTTATACAAGACTTTGCAAATAAATACGAAAATAAAGTATTATCGCTTGCATGTTTCGGCGGCTATGATATTAATAATTTTAATATTGCAAGGCAAAAGGCTAATGCAAAAGGTCATGTAAAAATGATGATGAAAGCATTGTTTTCTATTAAATGGTTTGCAGAATCCAATAAAAAGATTTCTGCTTACACAAGCGAGGCGCAAGAACAATTTTATAATCTGAATATACAATTTAGGAAAAGTTCGTTTAAATATTTGGCCGGGTTGCAAAAACTTGTGAACAAATGCAAAAAAAAACAACGAAAATACAAATTATTGGTCGGTTGCGGGGAGTACGATATTCCTATGGAAATAGATATTGTAAACGATTGGTCGGAAATTGAAAATTGCGACAAAGTAATATTGCAAGGCGCGGGGCATTGCGCTAATATGGACGCCCCGCAAGAATTTAATAGTTTCTTAGAAACTTTTTGGATTAAAAATAATTAATTGATTATACGTTATAGTAATAACAAAAATCAAATCATACGGAGATAGAAAAAGACAACAAGTAAAACTCGTTGTCTTTTTTCTTACATTTTTGCGACAAATCTTGAAACCGATTATAAATTAGTATTATAGGTTCAATTTTTTTGTCTCTGGTGCGGATAATAGGATTTGAACCTACACGATTTCTCACTGGATTCTAAGTCCAGCGCGTCTGCCGTTCCGCCATATCCGCATGTGTTTATGTAGTTGTCGGTTTTTTAAAATAAGATGCTGATTCTTCTACAAGAAACTCATAGTTCAGTGTGTATTGTTTGCACTATAACGGTAAGTAATATAATTTTAATCCGTTATTTAGAAATTGTCAACTTTTGTTTATACAAAATAATTATAAACTATGTACAAATTATTAAAACAATGATATTATATAAGTAAGAATAATGGAGGTTATTTATGGTAACCGATTACGGCGCTATTAAAACTACAGCCGATTATAATAGAAAAATGTATAACCAATATAATTCGGCGGGAGTTTTATGTTGTATAATATTAAGTTGCTTTGGGGTAACAGGGCTTACTTTATTGCTGTGTTTTGTTTTGCCGATACCCGATTTTCGCTTTTTCGCTGTATTATATATAGTTGTGTTTGTTATTTTGACAATATCCGGATTAGCGTTGTTAACGGCGGTTTTATTTTCAATAAATAAGAATGTAAAACGGCAACGGTATAACATTGCTGAAATATATTCCCAATATATGATTATAAGCGTATATGAAAAAGGCGTGCGGCTTCAGCAGTTAAAAGTTGATTATAAAGACATTGTGAAACGTATTGAATGTAAAGATTTTTTCTTTGTCGTCGTTAAGTTTAATTCTATGGTACCTATAGGTAAAAAAGGGCTTAGTTCGGCAGAACTGAATAGTGTTCGCAGTATTTTTAAACTTCCTTTAAAACAAAGCGATGCGCGTATTGTGCCTGAAAATTCGCTTCATGCGGAAACTGAGTATGAAGTTATAAAATCTCCGAAAAACATTTTTGAAGATTTTTCCGACGATAAAGGAGGGAACGTATGACGAATGAAAGCGGGGCCGTCGTAACTGAATGCGTTATAACTGAGGATTTACAAAAGAAGTTTTCGCGCAAATTTTCTATATGCGGGTGGATTTTTACTGCTGTCGGAGCAGCGGCATTTTTTGCATGTATAGCAGCGGTAATTGCGGTGTTGCCGTGCGACGAACAGTTGGTAGGTTGGTATGCGGGGATAGCGGTATCCGCAATGCTTTTCATGTTGGGGGTTATTTTCGTTTTGACCGTACGTCAACAGTTAAAAAACGCAAAAACGATTTCGGGCGTTAAAAACGTTTACGAATTCTATTCCGACCGGATTATAGTCAAGGTAATAAGAAACGGCGAACAAACTGCGGCGGCGCGTCTGGATTACGGCTACATAGTAAAAACCAAGGATACGCCGGACGTTTTTTATTTTTATTATCATGTTAAAAACGTAGCTTACCCCATAGATAAAAAATTGCTTTCCCCTGCAGAGCTAAACACTATTAAAAAGCTTTGCGGGCTTGCCTCGGAGGGAGAGGTTTTGAAGCTCCCCTCAGGCGAGGGCATAGAATTGGATTTAATCCATTAATATGCTTTATTTTACGAGGTTTTCACATTAATTTTTATTAATGTACACTGTTTAAATATATAATTATGATAGAGGTGGAACATGGGATATCTTACATTAAATGAAGTCGGAAAAGAATATAAAACTGGAAGTGTAAGCGTTCACGCGCTATCAGATGTATCTTTTGAGTTGGAAGACGGTGAGTTCTGTGTGGTTTTGGGAAGTTCAGGCGCTGGTAAAACCACGCTGTTAAATCTCTTGGGTGGAATGGACTACGCAACTTCCGGAGAAATAATTCTCGACGGTAAAAACGTAACCGCGCTCAACAAACGCGGACTTACCGAGTATCGCCGCAACGACGTTGGTTTTGTCTTTCAGTTTTATAATCTAATGCCTAATTTGACAGCGCTTGAAAACGTTGAAATTGCCGTTGAAATTTGTAAAAATCACCTTGACCCTAAGGAAATTTTAAACGAAGTAGGTTTAAACGAAAGACTAGGCAATTTCCCTGCTCAGTTATCCGGCGGAGAACAGCAGCGCGTTTCCATAGCGCGCGCAATGGCAAAAAATCCAAAACTTCTTTTGTGTGATGAACCTACCGGCGCGTTGGATTATGTTACGGGTAAAAAGATTTTAAAACTTTTATACGAAGTTTCCAAACAACGTAAAAGACTTGTAATAATAGTTACGCACAATTCAGCTTTGAAAGATATGGCGGATAAAGTCGTTTATATTAAGAGCGGAAAAATAGAAAAAATAGTCAAAAATGAAAACCCTGTGCCAATCGAGGAGATAGAGTGGTAGTATGAAAACTTATTTAAAAACTCTGTCGCGAATGTTTACTAAGCACGTCACGCGGTTTATGTCGATAATCCTAATGGTTGTCGTTGCGGTCGGGTTTATTTCGGGTATAGGAACGGCGGCGGATAAAGTGCGTTATTCGTTAACAGACCATTATAAAACGCGCAATGTAAGTGATTTTATTATAAAAAGTACTGCACAGAGCGGTTTTACAGCTGATGAAATATCCGCTGTAAAGAGTTTGGAGTGCGTAAATGATGTTGATACGGGTATGTCTATAGACGTAAACCTTAATATCGGAGAAGAAACGCTTTTAACAAGGATTTATTTTCTTGATAATTTTGCGGATATAAAAGTTAACTTATACGAGTTGATAGATGGTAATGAAGCCGAAAACAAAACGCAGATTTATGCCGAGGTTCCTAATAATAAGATAAAGGGGATAGGGCTCGGAACTGATATAAAGCTTGATTTCAAGGATTTTGCGGAACAGCTTGCCAAGCAAGCCGACGAAGAACTTGAATCATGGAAGTTAGCTATGCTTGATAGGCTGGAAAAGCCTTTCGTCACCGTGTGCGGTTCGGTTCAGGGACCTTTGACTTTTGCAAAGGACGGCGAATTGAGTTATACGAACGGAGAGGATATAAAAGCTCCTACTTCTATAGGCGGTCTTGACGATTTTATAACGCTTGAAAATATTTTATATATCTCGTCCGATGTAATTCCTGAGTTGACCATAGCTCCGGGAATGAGTTACGGTAAAATTTTTGGTTCCGGCGATATGTATGTTACGTTGTCAGACAGAAAAGCTTTCGACGCTTTCGGTATCGGGTATAAAGATTATTTAAACGATTGCAAATCGCAGATTTTAACGGCTCTCGATAAGGAATCTGATACAAAAGACGTGCGGTTCATAACTCTGAAAGATAATTACAGCTTTGTCTCGTTGAGCGGCTATGCCGATAAAGTTATGGGAATCGGTTATGTTCTTATGGTTGCTTTTTTGTTCGTAACAGCGCTTGTTGTGCTCTCAACCATGACCAGGCTTTTGGAAGAGGATCGCGGGCAACTTGCATGTTTGCGGACGCTCGGATATTCTTCGTTTAAAATTCTTTTTAAATATCAACTGTTTGCAATGCTCGCTACGGGAATAGGAGGCGTAGGCTCATACTTCGTTGGATTAGGTTTGGCATATCTTATTTGTTATGTGTTCAATTACAGTTTTGCAATGCCTCCGATATCCTCGCATATCGCCCTTGAATTCTTTTTGATAGTTTTTGCGGTTATCGTACTTACCACATTCTTTGCAACTTTAATTGCAGGGCATAAAATGACGGGAGAGACGCCCGCCAATCTTTTAAGACCTAAACCGCCTAAAGCGGGTAAAAAAGTGTTTTTTGAAAAAATACCTTTTTTGTGGAACAGACTTTCATTTAAATACAAGTCAACGGTTCGTAATGTTTTGCGTTACGCCAACAGATTTATTATGACGGTAGTTTCGGTGGCTGTTTCAACCGGACTTGTTCTTGCCGGACTTGCGCTTTTGGACTTATGCCTTACTGGACAAATTAAATCTTTTTCCGTTATGGCGGTAGCTTTGGTTGTTATAGTTTTCGCAGGACTTTTAACCGCAGTTGTAATTTATACATTAACTAACATAAACGTTAGCGAACGAAATCGCGAACTCGCAACGTTAAAAGTTTTGGGATATCAGGAAAAAGAAGTTTCAAGTTATATATACCGTGAAGTATATATTGATACGTTTGTAGGCATAATATTCGGTTATCCTATAGCGGCATTTTTAATATGGCTGGTGTTCGGGGTAATTGAAATGGGAGCTGTAGGCGCTGTAAGCTGGTATTGGTGGCTGTTGGCTCCGGTAATTGTGCTTTTGTTCACTTTTATAGTCACCATTTTGCTTAAACGTAAAATTACAAGAATTGATATGAATGAAAGCTTAAAAGCCGTTGAATAAATCGTAAAAAACGGTTGACACTTATTATTAGTTTTGGTATAATTTTAAAGCTAAGGCAAATAATGCGCAGGCGAGGGCAGGTGAGAAAATAATGTCAACTATAAGAGTAGGTGAAAACGAATCGGTTGAAAACGCGCTTAGACGTTTTAAGAGAAAGTGCTCCCGCGACGGTATTATCGGCGACCTCAGAAAAAAGGAGTTTTACGAATCTCCTTCCGTGAAACGCCGTAAAAAGGCAGAAGCGGCTAGAAAGAGAAATAAAAACTGATTTTTAAGTCTGTCCGACTTTCAGTCGGACGGACTTTTTCATTGTGCTAATTGTCAAAAAATGTAGAAAAAAGTCGAAGGTTTATGTATGGATGATTTAAAGACTATTGCAAGGGCGGCTAAGTCTCGACTAAAAAGTAATTTTTGGGCGGAACAGGAAAAAAGTTTTAAAGAAAACGCTTCCGAAGCAAAGAACCGCGGCATAAGCGAATTAAAAGTTAAATCTTCTCTTGCCGATATGGTAAAAAGTAAAATCAAGGGTGAAAAAGAAGATGAATTTTACCTTAAAGTTAAAAAACTTTTGGAAACCGAAGGCGAAGTTTCGGATGCGATAGGCAGGCTTACCGATCGAAGCGTATATGAAAAACTTACTTACGAAGAACGGCAACGTTATACTTTGGAACTTTCTTCAAAGTATCTTATCGCATTGCAAAGGTATAAAAAAGAAAAAGCTTTGGGGCTTATTTAAGTGTTGTCTTTTACGCTCTGCGGTGATATAATATAAACTATGGATGAACTATTGGAAAAACTTAACGAAGAACAGATAAAGCCCGTGTGCCAAACGGAAGGAGCGGTTTTGGTGCTTGCCGGCGCGGGTAGCGGAAAAACTAGAGTTTTAACTTCGCGCATTGCTTACATATTGCGTCAAGGCAAGGCGAACCTTTCTCAGATACTTGCTATAACTTTTACCAATAAAGCCGCGGGTGAGATGAAGGAACGCCTTTTAAATATGCTCGGCGAGAACGACGCGAAGTGGTTTTGTACGATACATTCCATGTGCGTTAAAATTTTAAGGCAATTTTCGGGCCGAGCGGGGTTTGCTTCTAATTTTTCCATATACAGCGAAACGGAGAGAGCAAATGTAATTAAAAAAGCTTATCAGGAACTCGATTTTGACGATGAAAAGCTTTTAAAAGGTGCAAAATATCATATTGCGAACGCAAAAATGCAGGGATTTGACCCTGACGAGTACGCACGGAAATTTAAGGGCGAACGGGATATAAAAGACATTGTGCAGATATACGAACGCTATAATGCGCATCTTCGCGCAAATAACGCGTTGGATTTCGACGACCTGCTTTTGGAAACTTTAAGGCTTCTTAGAAGAGATAAGGAAACGCTTGATTATCTTTCCGACAAGTTTAAATATATTCTTGTAGACGAATTTCAAGATACAAATTATGTTCAGTATAACATCATAAAATTACTTGCTTCGAAACACGGTAATTTATTTGCGGTTGGCGACGACGACCAATCTATATACGGTTGGCGCGGCGCGGAACTCGATAATATTTTGAACTTTGATATTGATTTTCCGCAAGCGAAAATTTTTAAACTCGAACGTAACTACCGTTCCACCGATTCTATTTTAAAGCTTGCAAACTGTATTATTAAAAACAATGTTTCCCGTCGCGGCAAAACGCTTTGGACGGAAAAAGGCGAGGGCGATAAGCCTGTGTATTATCAGGCGGAAGAGGAGAAAGGCGAAGCTTTATACGCCGCAAGAATAATTTCAAACGGCGTTGCCTCCGGGAAAAAATATTCTGGTTATGCTGTTTTAATGCGTATAAACGCGCTTACTCGTTCTTACGAACAGGAATTTGCAAAATACGGAATACCGTATAAAGTTTTCGGCGGTTTCAAATTCTTTGAAAGAAAGGAAATAAAAGATATTCTTGCTTATTTGCGCCTTGTTTCCAATCCTTTCGACAGCGAAGCGGCTGAACGAATTATTAACGTTCCCAAGAGGGGAATAGGCGGTAAAACCATAGAAGCAATGTACGCTTACGCTCAGAGTTCGGGGCTTTCTTTATACGATTCCGCGGTGGATTGTGAGTATTTGCCCGTTTCCCGCGGCACAAAAGATAAATTAAAAGATTTTTCGGAACTTATAAAGGGCTTTATTTATTCGGCACAGGATATGCCTGTAAACGAATTGATTAAACAAGTAATCGATTTGTCAAATTTGCGGTCAGCTTATGACGACGGAACGGACGAAGGCGACGGCAAACTCGCCAATATAGACGAATATATAGCTTCCGTGGACGACTATTGCAAACTTAATCCTCGGGCGACATTGGATGAGTATTTAAATCAAGTATCTCTTGCTTCCGATACCGACGCGTTGGAGAGCGGAGATTTTGTAACGCTTGCCACCATTCACGCCGTTAAAGGACTTGAATTCAACGAAGTGTTTATTTGCGGGTTGGAGGACGGAATTATGCCTTCTTCGCGTTCCGAACAGGACGGTAGAAGCACGGAAGAAGAACGGAGGCTTATGTACGTAGCCATAACCCGCGCCCGTAATAATTTATATTTAACGCGTTCCAAATCTCGCTATTTGTACGGGCATAGAGAACTTACAACTCCTTCTCGTTTTATAAGAGAACTTGCTCCCGAGTTGGGGGTAAGTGTTAATGAAAGAACGCCGTATTACTATGCCGGCGAAGGACGGAAATATGTGGGCGCATACCACGATAACGGTTACGGAGAACGAAGCGGCGGCAAATCGATTTACAGTTCTTTAGACGATGTTCAGAGTGATATTCCCGCAATAAAAAGCAGTTTTAAACCTAGTTTCGGCGGATTGCAACCGTCGGCAAAAAAAGCGGACGGCAAGTATAACGTAGGTATGCGCGTTATGCATCCTAAGTTCGGCGTAGGTATGATAATAGCTATAAAAAACAACGGCGCTGTTTTGAACGTTGCTTTCGACGGACAGGGAATAAAGGAACTGTCTGCTTCTATCGCCCCTTTAAAAATAGTTTAAAACGTATATATGCTTTGCGATAATGCGTTGCTTTGCTTGTACTCTGTACGTTATTTTCTTAAAAGGATAAAAACATATGGATAGAATGAGAGAACTTATTGATATTCTCAATAAATGGGCTTACGAATATTATGTACTCGATAATCCTTCGGTTTCCGATAGGGAGTACGATAAACTTTACGACGAACTAAAAGCTTTGGAAGCTCAAACCGGCAGAGTTGAATTCGACAGTCCTACAAAGCGTGTCGGCGGAGAACCCGTTAAAGGTTTTGAACGTCATCGGCATATTGAGCGTTTATACAGTTTGGATAAAGCTGTGACGTATGACGAGTTAGACGCATTTTTTACGCGTATAAGTAAAATTTGTGAAAATCCCGAATATACCGTGGAATATAAGTTTGATGGACTTACTATGTGTTTGACTTATGAAAACGGTAAATTTGTACGGGCAACCACGCGTGGAAACGGAGTGGACGGCGAGGACGTCACCGCGCAGTGTTTAACTATAAAAAGTTTTCCGTTGACCGTGGAATATATGGGGGTCATGGAAGTTCAGGGCGAGGCTGTAATACGTTTAAGCGTGCTTGAAGAGTATAACAAAACGGCAAAAGAACAGCTTAAAAACGCGCGAAACGCCGTTGCGGGAGCAATACGAAATCTCGATCCGAAAATTACCGCGGAAAGAAAACCGGAAATTTTATTTTATAATGTTAATTATATGAGCGAAGGCGAGCTTTCTACGCAGGAAGCGCATTTTAAATTTTTAAAAGAACAGGGGTTCAAAGTTTTTCCTTTCGGTAAACTTTGTAAAACTCCTGAAGAGGTGAAAACTGCGATAGAGCTTATCGAAGTGGAGAGAAAAAACCTCGACGTTTTGACAGACGGCGCGGTGATAAAACTGAATTCGACTAAGGAACGCGAAAAATTAGGATATACGGACAAATTTCCCAGATGGGCAACGGCGTATAAATTTGAAGCTGAAGAGAGCGTAACTATTGTTGAAGAAGTAATTTGGCAGGTGGGAAGAACGGGAAAATTAACTCCGCTTGCGCTCGTTACTCCGGTTGAGCTTGCAGGGGCTACCGTAAGAAAAGCTACTCTTAACAATTACGGCGATTTAACTAGGAAGGGCGTTAAGGTCGGAAGTAAAGTATTAATCCGTCGTTCCAACGAAGTTATACCGGAGATCTTGGGTGCGGTCGAACATTCAGAGGGGAGTACGGATATAGAAAAACCCTCGTTTTGTCCCTTTTGCGATAACGCTGTTATTGAATCGGGCGCAAATATATTTTGCCCCAATAAATATTGTCGTCCGCGCGTAATAGGAAAAGTACAGCATTTTGCAAGCAAGGACGCAATGGATATCGAAGGCCTTTCCGAAATGACAGCAGGTCAGATGTACGATGGTTTAGGCTTGCGTGAATGTTCGCAGTTGTTCGCTTATAATGCGGAGGATTTTGCGAAATTGGAGGGGTTTAAACAGCGTAAAACGGCTAATATAATGGGGGCAATAGAAAAAAGTAAGAATGTGCCGCTTGAAAAATTTCTGCACGCTTTGGGGATAGACGGAGTAGGTAAGGTTGCCGCTAAAGATTTGGCAAAAACCTATAAAAGCGTAAGCGCATTAAAAAATGCGAATAAAGAAGAACTTTTGGAGTTGGAAAATATAGGGGAAGTGACTGCGGAAACTATAGTAAAATGGTTTGAGGACGAGTCGAATATAAAAGAACTTGCCGCGTTGCTCGCCGCGGGCGTTTCACCAGAAGCGCCGGAAAAAATTCAAAATAACGGAGTTTTTGCGGGGCATTTTGTTGTATTAACGGGAACGCTTGAAAACTTGAAACGTTCGGAAGCACAAAAACTTATAGAAAATCTTGGCGGAGAATGTCAGAGTTCCGTAACTGCTAAAACTACTTTGGTTATAGCGGGTGAATCCGCCGGTTCTAAACTTGATAAAGCTAAAAAGCTTGGAATAAAAATAATGGACGAAGCGGAATTTTTGAACATCGTTCACACGAATAACACATAATTTTAACATTTGACAAATCTCTTAAAATGTGATAAAATATAAGTCAAAGAGAGATTAGTTGGAAAAAATGAAATTATTAAAAATTTTATATTTTTATGAAATCTCTCTTTAAACTACAAAGGAGAGATTTTTTATGAGTGTTTTTTTATGCGATTCCAATTGCGAACTTTGGCACACCCGTATTAAGGATCTTGGAATCGATTATATATCGATGCCGTATTGTTATAACGATAAAGAATTTTATTACGACCTGGGGGAAGCTACTGATTTCAAAGCTTTTTTTTCGGCGGTAAGGAGCGGAACGGTTCCCAAAACCATGGCGTTGAATCCCGAAAACTATAAGGAGATTTTAGAACCTTATTTCAAAGCAGGGGAAGATGTGTTGTACGTAAGTTTCTCCCATGCAATGAGCGGTACTTTTTCACAGCTGGATAAAGCTTTACAGGAACTTAAAGAAGTTTACCCCGAAAGAAAATGTACGGTTTTTAACACCAATTCTATTTCGTTGGGCGCGGGAATTCAGGTTGAAGCGGCTGCAGAAATGAAAAAGAAGGGCGCTTCGGACGATGAAATTTTAGCTTTTTTAAAGGATTTTACAAATCGTTCGGCAATGTATTTTGTTGTGGACGACTTAATGCATTTAAAGCGCGGCGGCAGACTTTCCGCAACATCTGCGGTGGCGGGCACGCTTTTAAAAATAAAACCTGTTTTAACGATGAATGCGGAAGGCGGACTAAACGTATTAGAGAAGGTTGTCGGACTTAAAAAAGCGATACGCGAACTTGCTGGTAAAGTTGCGAAAGATTTAACGGGTACCGAGTATTCGGTTTACGTTTTGGACGCCGATTGTAAGGAAGAGGGCGACGAACTTGCGGAGCTTATTAAAAAACGCCGCCCGGAAGCAAAAATAGTCCGCCAGACCATAGGTCCGGTTATCGGCACGCATTGCGGTCCCGGAACTTTGGGAGTAATTTTTATAGCGGATAAGCGCCCTATACCTTTGGAGAATAAAAATGATTGAAGTACGGGAAATATCTTCTAAAAAGGACAAGAAAAAGTTTTTTAAGTTTTTTATAGATTTATATAAGGGCAACAAATATGCCGTTCCCAATCTTTACGAGGATGAATTCGCCGAGTTCGACCCTAATATAAACGACGCGTTCCGTTTTGCCGACTGTAAAATGTTTTTAGCTTATAAAGACGGGAAGATTGCGGGCAGGGTTGCGGGCATATGGCATCGCGGCGCAAATGAAAAATTCGGTTTAAAACAGTTGAGGTTTACCCGATTCGATGTAATTGACGATTTCTCTGTTACAGAGGCGTTGTTCAACGAACTTAAAAAATGGGCTAAAGAATTGGGTATGACGGAAATTACCGGTCCCATAGGCTTTTCCGATCTTGCGGAAGAGGGCATGCTTATAGATGGATTCGATCAAGATAGCACATATATAGAAATTTATAATTATCCCTATTATGTCGAGCATATGCAAAAACTCGGCGCGTACAAAAACGCGGACTGGAACTGTTACCGCATAAAAGTTCCGGAAAAACCGGACGAAAGACTTCAGCGTCTTTCCGATTTAATAGCAAAGAAAAACGGATATACCTTGGTTGACGTAAAGTATTTGTTGAAACACGATAAACCCAAACTTTCGGATTATATTATGCAGTGTTTGGGTGTTTTGGACGAAGCTTTCGCCGAACTTTACGGAACGAGCCCTTTGAGCGAGAAGCAAAAAGAAAGGGAAATGAAAACAATTTATATGGCGTTAATTCCCGAACTTGCGGCGGTCGTTTTAAAGGATGATAAAGTAGTTTCTTACGGGTTTATGATGCCGTCAATGAAAAACGTTTTGCAAAAAGCGCGCGGCAATATATTTCCATTTGCAATAATTCCTTATATTAAGGCAATGAAACATATTGAGGTCGCGGATATGATGAGTATAGGCGTGGCAAAAGAACACAATAATAAAGGTTCGGTAGCTATGATTATGAACAGTTGCTTGAACGGACTTATTAAACTCGGAGTAAAGGAACTTGAAACGGGACCCGAATTGGAAACCAACGAAAACGTACAAAATCTTTGGAAAAATTACGAGCGCAAACTTGTAAAGCGCCGTCGTTGCTGGGGCATTAAAGTTGATTAATAATTGTAAAAATTAAACAGGCGGACTATAAAGTCCGCCTGTTATTTATGTTAATTAATTTATTTTCTCCAAATATATCCGACGTAAGTTTTAGTTAGTAGTTCAGCGGCTTTTGCCGGATCGTTTAAATCTTCAGAGGAAATAGATGTGTTTTCTTCATTTTTAATTTTCCAATTATTTGCGTCGTTGAACTTAACGCTTTTTATATTTTGGTTTTTGAAAGCGTTTTTGCAAATAATGGTAACACTGTCCGGTATAGTTATAATCGTGATGTTAGGACAAGAGTTGAATGCGTATTCTGCTATTCATTATTGTTCTTTTCATAAATTTAAAATTCCTTTTGAAATTAAGTTTTTTATAACCAATAACTTTGCTTGTTTTTAATTATAACATAAAATTTTGATATTGCAATAATTTATAAATTTTTTATAAAAGTAAATAT
>CATKAP010000100.1 GCA_949746255.1 uncultured bacterium | reverse complement strand
GGCGTTGAATTACTTGATTCCAAATCGGTAAAACCAAAATACCGGGAAAATTACATTAAAAAACGGTCTGATAAGGTTCATGTCTGGGTAACAAATTATAGAAATGTCGAGACGGGTATAGATTTTGTCGGAGAGTATCGAGGTAGGAAATATAATTATCCTACCATTATTTATGTCCAAATGGGGACAAACCTTTCTTCTGTGTGGCAGTCTTCAAGACGGCATTATCGGTTAAATCAGACAAAAGAATGTCGAACATATTATTTATTTTATAAAGGTACGTTACAAAGTTCTGTATTGGAACTGATGGCGGAAAAGATTTCGTCAGCGAGTGCAATTCAGGGTAATTTTTCAGAATCAGCCCTTGAGAGCATGAGAAAGACGGAAGATCCCATTTCAAAACTTGCTAAAAAACTGCTTAGCGGTAAGATGGCAGACGGTAGGGAAATAGAAAATCTATTAGCTCAAACCCGTAAAAATATGGAAGAGGATTGCGATGAAAGCAATTATATTGACGGCGTTGCGGTTACTTTTTATGAGGTAATGGGTAAGAATGAATCGGATATTTTCGAAGAATTAAAATTACAGGTAGACGATAAGAAAGAAAAAGATATTTATGCTGCTTTCGGCATGGATCAGATTATGAATCATGAAAAACCTGATAATTCTGAAGAAATGGAAGATGGTTACAAAGAATTGCTTGCTTTTGCAAGCAGGAGTATCTACACAGAATCGGTTGCTATTAATAAAAAGAGAAGGAAACATGTCCAGATCTATGGGCAGAGCAGTTTCTTTTAAAAAACAATGATAAGGAGATGTTTAAGATGTTAAAAATGAAATTTGATGTAGAAACAATGAAAAACCTTACTGAAGTGGTTAAGCCATTGAGTAAGAGTGAGTGTGTTGCTATTGATTTTGGAACAGGCGTTGTTAAGGATAAGATGCTTAACAAAGTTACCATAGCAGCAGGGACCGAACAGCTGGAAACGGCTTTTTTGTCAGCATTTCCGACGGAATCAGATGATTCTCCTGAAAAGTCAACAATTAATAACCCCCTTAAGAGGG
>CATKAP010000099.1 GCA_949746255.1 uncultured bacterium | reverse complement strand
CGTCTTCACCGCAGCCGGCAAAGCAAACGCCCGCAGACATAACGGCAGCCAAGCATAAAGGTAATGCTTTCCACTTTTTCATACTTTTCCTCCAAAATACTTTAAAATTTCTGAATATTCTATTTTTAAAAACATTTCCTAATAGAATATATATACTATTATTATAACAGAACCATACCCCCCCCCGTCAATCTTTTTGAAGCTGAAAACGAATAATTTTTTTGGAAATTTTTTCTTACCGAATGACGTATTGCAGAACATTCCTTTGCAACAGCTAACAAACATAAATTAGCCGCCGTGTTGCTACAAACTTTTCATTGCAAAACTGCGCGAAAGTTCGCCGATACTATTAAGGTTAGTATATTCATTCTCGATCATGTATAAGCCCACCGTCATACTTGTACCGCCCTGCACTCGTTATAAAAAACCGATTGCAAATTGCAATCGGTTTTTTATAATTTTATTTTGTAATACCCCATATATCATAGCCTGCATACCTTTACGAAGAAGCATCATTTCAAATAAAAAAAGTCATAAAAATTTCATCAATTTTTATGACCCTTTTTTATTATACTATACTCATAATAAATGCAATTATCAATAATATATAACTAAATATCAATATACACAAAAATGTTATTTTATAAGTCTTATAGCACCCTTTTTTTGAACCCACTGTATAATAAAACATACTATGCTGCATAAGAAAAAAGCCAAATTTATAAAATACATTATAAAAATGATTTGGTATAATAAACGCAATAAACCCAAACAAAAATAAAAACGCAGCAAATCCATATATACATATTACATTACTCATTAAATCGCTCATCGAATCGCTTGATGCCGGTTCGTCAATATAATAAAATGTTAATATGCTTAGTGTTACAAACCCTGCTAACAATATTAAAGCTATCAATATTCGCAATAAAATTTGAAGTTTATTTATTTTCGATTTGTTTGTTTCATTTTCATTCATATTTTGCTTATTCGTAATATCCCCCCCGCCGTCGAGCACCGCATGATTTCCCCATGCGTCGTATACATATTTTACCACAATCGACCCGTTTTCGTCAAGAAGGAAAATATTATTACATTAAAATAAAAAAAGTATAGAAATCTATACTTTTTTTATTTTTCAAAGAAGTTGATTTAAATTACTTTTAATAAAATCGCTATAAATTTTTAATTTCATCCCCATATCTTTACAATTAGTAATGTTTTTAACCATCGTTTCTCGCGATATTGAATCAAATAATTTACAAGATAGAACATTATGGTTTTCGCCATTTTTTTCTACTGTTAACCATACGTCAAAATGAGAATGCAATTCAATTTGTTTATCAAAATCATTACTATCCAACTTATCGTTTAGATTGAATATATCCTCCGAAATTACCATGTCGAAATAAATAATTATCGTTATATTCGATTTACGATTACGATAACAAATATCATTATCAGTTCCATTAGTAAATTTTTTCTTTGTAAAATTATATCCTAACAAAAAATCAAAATATTTTGTTATCATTTTTTGATGATTCATTTTAAACCCTTCTTTAAGACCAAAAAAGCATTTTGCTTAAATTCCAATAACCATTTATTGATGTCTTTTCTATCGCATAAAACGGACTACGTTTACTAATTTCACGAGATAAATCCAACCCAATATCGGTTACTTTAATTCCAAAACGCTTCATTCTATTTATCCACGCTCTATTAAGTGATTTATTTATCATAAAAGCTTTATCTTTACCAAATACTTTTACAATATTCTTGCCCGGTGCTTTATATGTAACTGCACCAATTTGATTTGCCGCAGCATTCACTCTTGACATACTTTCACCTATTACAACACCATGCTTAAACATTTGTATAATCCTTATTCCTGCACCAGCAAAAGCAAGCACACCGCCCCAAAGAGCACCGTCGGCAGCACCTGTCGCAACGCCATTCCAAAAACTACCGCCGTTTACGGCAT
>CATKAP010000098.1 GCA_949746255.1 uncultured bacterium | reverse complement strand
TTCCGAAGAGCAACCGTGGAACACGTCCTGCGGTTTGTATCGGAATCCCTCAATCTTACAGATTGCTTCGCAGAGCATCTCGAAAGTATAGGAAGGATTGATCTGATAAATCGGCAGCTTGTCATTCTTCACAAGAAGGCTCGGTGCCAGTTCGTAAAAATGGTAACCGCTTCCGCCTTGCCAATTAACAGACTTAGTAATTCCTCCGGAATCTTCACCTTTTATCACGCGATCAAGTCTAACCTTACAATGTGTATAAGCGTGTTCCCCCAGTTCGATACAAACCCATCTTCTATTCATTTTAGTGGCTACTGCCGCAGTCGTTCCAGAACCCAAGAATGAATCCAGTACCCAATCACCCGGTGATGTTGTCATTTCTAATATCTGTCGTACTAACTGTTCTGGTTTTTTTCCATTACCAAACTCAACAGCCCCTTCTTTGGTAAGGTTTTTCATCCATGCATTCATATCCCAGTAGGTACCCTGCAAATCCTTCTTGTACAGTTCTCCATCAATGACTTCAGAAGTATCCCGAAGCCAAACGAAAAGGTTGCAAACATCATCCTTGTAAAATTGCTCATAAACCTTGCCTCGGTTTTTTCCCGTCCTTGGAACATATTCGATGGAGAGAACCTGATCCGTTATAGCGTTTTCTCTACGATAGTCTATAATTCTTGCTCTTATTGAAGTTTGCGCATTCGTAGTTCGAAATACGTTTATACCATACTTTTGATAAGCCTCTTTTAGCGTTAGACCTTCTCTTTTTGCCAGTTGATTGACAGATAGCGTTTCCACACCAATTCTTCTAAAAACTTTTATCTCATTCCCGTCCCCATCAACGGTAGAGCCAATGTACTCTTTCTCGCCGGGGTTAACCAGAACAGATGTGTATTTCCAGCTTTTTCCTTCATCGAGATATTGTTGAATCAGTTCTGACATCTCCGTGTAAACATATGGGCCATTGAAAAGGGGAAGGAGTGAATAGTCCCTAGCATATATGAGGATGTATTCGCAATTTTTCTTTAATCTCTTATCCTCGCCGCCTCCGGAAGCACCAGCAATGTTTTTCATGTTTACAGAAATCATATTTACAAAGTTTCCTCGCCCAAAAACCTCATCACACAGCACCTTTAAATATGCTTGCTCTTCATCATCAATCTGTATCCAAATTGTGCCATCCTCAGACAACAATTTCCGCAGAAGAACCAGTCTTTTCTTCATAAGCGACAGCCATATACTGTGTTCAAGATTATCATCATAATAGTCAAATGCACTTCCTGTATTGTAAGGAGG
>CATKAP010000097.1 GCA_949746255.1 uncultured bacterium | reverse complement strand
TAAAGATAGAAGGAGTGCAAACGGAAGAGATTTATTCTGCGCTTGCATTGCCGCCGAACACAGAAATGGGCGATTACGCTTTACCGTGTTTTAAATTTGCCAAAATTTTCAGAAAAAGCCCCGTTATTATTGCAGAAGATTTTCAAAAAAACTTTAAATGCGATAATATAATTAATGCTTGTACCGCTATAAACGGTTATCTTAATTTTAAAATTAACAAGTCCGGATTTGCGGTGGAAATTCTTGAAAAAATTAAAAAAGAAGGCGGTAAATACGGTTCCTCGGAAGAAGGTAAAGGTAAAATTATTTGTATAGATTATTCCTCGGTAAATATAGCAAAGCCTTTCCATATCGGTCATCTTTCAACTACCGTTATCGGCGGCGCGCTTTATAAAATTTATAACTTTCTCGGTTATAAATCGGTCGGAATTAACCATTTGGGCGATTACGGAACGCAGTTTGGTAAACTAATTTGCGCATATAAGCGTTGGGGAAATAAAACCGATGTTGAAAATGGCGGTATACACGCAATTAACGCATTGTACGTTCGTTTTAATGAAGAAGCCGACGAACAAATGCAGTCTGAAGCAAGAGAGTATTTCAGACTCATAGAGAGCGGAGATAAGGAAGCAAACGAACTTTTCGAATGGTTCAAGTCTCTCACTTTGGCTTATGTCAAAAAAATATACGAAAAACTTAATATTAATTTCGACAGTTTTGCCGGGGAAAGATTTTATACCGATAAAATGGAGCCCGTAATAGACGAACTTAAAGAGAAGAATCTTTTAAAAGAAAGCGAAGGCGCACAGATAGTAGATTTGGAGTCTTACGGAATGCCGCCTTGCCTTATATTGCGTTCGGACGGTGCGTCGCTTTACGCTACGCGCGACCTTGCCGCCGCAATTTATCGTAAAAAAACTTACGATTTTTATAAATGTCTATATGTTGTGGCTTATCAACAAAATTTACATTTCAAACAGTTTTTCAAAGTGTTGGATTTAATGGGAAAAGAGTGGGCTAAAGATTTAGTGCATGTTTCTTACGGAATGGTTTCTTTGGAAGACGGCGCAATGTCAACGCGTAAAGGTAAAGTGGTTTGGTTGGAAGATGTAATTGAAAAATGCGTACAAAAGGCTTACTGTGTCATCAACGAAAAAAATCCCGAACTTGAAAATAAGGAAAATATTGCCGAAACGGTCGGTTTGGGTGCGGTAATTTTCGGCGCGTTATATAACAATAAAATAAAGGACATAGTATTTTCTTATGATAAAGTACTGAGCTTCGACGGGGAAACAAGCGTATACGTTCAGTATACTTGCGCGCGCGCTAATTCGGTTCTTTTAAAGAGCGGAATAGAGCCGGTAGTTCCTCACAATTACGAACCCAACGCACAGGAATACGAAGTTATAAAAACGCTGGCAACATTCGGTGATGTGGTAAAAGAAGCTGCAGAAAAGTACGAACCTTCATGTTTAGCGCGTTTTGCAGTTGCTCTTGCGCAAAAATATAATAAATTTTATATAGATTGTAAAATTCTTACGGCTGAAGGTGATATTAAAGATTTTCGACTTGCACTGACAAGCGCGACATTGCGGGTGTTAACAACCGCATTAACTCTGTTGGGTATAGGCGTTCTGGAACAAATGTAATCATGGTAAAACTTATAATTTTCGATTTGGACGGCACTCTGCTGGATACTTCCCGGACAATACACTCTGTGTTGAATAAAAGTCTTGAAAAATTTTCTTTGCCTGCCTTAACGCTTGAAAAAACTTTAACTTTTGTCGGCGACGGCGCAAAACAGCTTATTGAACGCGCAGTGGGTAATAAAAATGAAACTTTGATAGAAGAAGTCAGTCGGTGTTTTGTCCAAATATACGCGGAAAGTGATAATGAACTTACCGAAGTTTACGCTAATGAAATTGAAGTCTTAAATAAATTATCCGAAAAAGGTATTAAATTTGCCATTATTACAAACAAACCGCAGCAAGCGGCGGTCAACGTTTGTAAAAAATTTTTAAAAGACATAAAATTTTCAAACATAATTGGATATGACGGAAGTTTTCCCTTGAAACCTAACCCACAATCTACATTAAAAATTATAGAAGAAAACGATTTTAAAAAAGAAGAATGTTTATTTGTAGGAGACGGCGAAGCAGACGTAAAAACGGCAATTGCGGCAGGCATAAAAGCTATTTCCGTTTTATGGGGATTCAGGACGCGTAGCGAATTGAAACATGTAGGCGCAGAAATTTTTGCCAATACATATGAAGAATTACTTTCTTTAATAGTTTCTAATTAAATTTTTTTTAAATTTGGTAAATAATATTGTAATTTTAACTGAGTTGTGGTATAATAAAATCAGTTAAAATATAATTAACAGGAGTTAATCAATTATGAAAAGATGTGCAGTATGCGGCGAAATCGTAGAAGATAACGTAGAAGTATGCCCTGTATGCAAAGCAAAAAAATTTGTTCCCCTCGATAATCAAGCGAAATTTGCGTGTGAACACGTTGTCGGCGACGGCGTAGTCGAAGATAAGGAAATTATGGATGGATTACACGCTAACTTTATGGGGGAATGTACCGAAGTAGGTATGTATTTAGCGATGTCAAGAGTTGCGGAAAGGGAAGGTTTTCCCGAAATCGCCGAAGCATACAAGCGTTATGCTTTTGAAGAAGCCGAACACGCAGCTAAATTTGCCGAATTGTTGGGCGAAGTAGTTACGCCTTCGACAAAGAAGAATCTTGAATTGCGTGTTGCTGCGGAAACGGGAGCTTGCGAAGGTAAACTTATGCTTGCAAAGCGTGCCAAACAGCTTGGATTTGACGCTATCCACGATACGGTACACGAAATGGCAAAGGATGAAGCAAGACACGGCGCAGGCTTTGCGGGTCTTTTGAAGAGATATTTCGGCAAATAATTTGGCTAATTACTTGCGGTATAATTAATAATAAATATTAAGCCCTATGGGCAGATAATAAGCCAAGAGCGAGAGTAAGCGTAAAAGTTTACTCTCTTTTTTGTTGTTATAAAGTGTGAATTGTTTGTGAATCGTATTTTAAG
>CATKAP010000096.1 GCA_949746255.1 uncultured bacterium | reverse complement strand
TGAAGTTGTTGCTTGCGGATCTTTACAGGATATTATGGATGAGCGGCGGTCGATTACAGGCGATTTTCTCTCTGGGCGGCGTAAAATATGCGTTCCGGAAATGAGAAGCGAACCTGACGGCAGATGGCTGGAAGTTAAAGGTTGTTTGCAAAATAATCTAAAAAATATCGACGTAAAGATTCCAGCAGGGTTAATTACCGCGGTAACGGGAGTTTCCGGTAGCGGAAAATCAAGTTTGGTTAACGAAATAATTTATCCTAAACTTGCGAACGAGCTTAATAAAGCCAGACAGTTGACGGGTAAAGCCGAAAGCTTTATCGGGTTGGAATATTTTGATAAAGTAATTGCAATCGACCAACAACCTATAGGAAGAACGCCTAGAAGTAATCCTGCTACTTATACGGGCGTATTTACAATGATACGCGATTTGTTTGCAGCAACTCCGGATGCAAAGGAAAGAGGTTACAAAAGCGGCAGATTCTCTTTCAACGTTGCGGGAGGAAGATGCGAGCACTGTCAGGGCGACGGAATAATTCAAATAGAGATGCACTTCTTACCGGATATATACGTTCCGTGCGAGGTGTGCGGAGGGAAACGTTACAACCGGGAAACTCTGGAGGTTAAGTATAAAGGAAAGAGTATATCCGACGTATTGGAAATGACGGTGGAGGAAGCCGCGGAATTTTTTAAACCGGTATCGGCAATTCACAATAAAATCCAAACTCTTTGTGACGTTGGGCTTGGTTATATAAAGTTGGGTCAGAGTGCGACAACTCTTTCTGGCGGTGAAGCGCAAAGAGTCAAGCTTGCAACGGAACTTTCAAAAAGAAGTACGGGAAAAACTATATATATTTTGGACGAGCCTACAACGGGTTTGCACAGCTACGACGTTGAAAAACTTATAAGTATAATTACAAGGTTGAGAAACAGCGGCAATACGGTGCTTGTAATAGAGCATAACTTGGATGTTATAAAATGCGCCGACTGGGTTATTGACCTTGGTCCCGAAGGCGGAGATAAGGGAGGAACGGTGGTCGCGGTAGGCTCCCCCGAAGAAATTGCAAAGTGTTCAAGCAGTTATACGGGTCAATTTTTAAAACAAATCTTGTCATAAATACAGAAAAAGGCGGTAAAAAACCGTCTTTTTCTTATTTGTTTAGTATTATGTCACACATAATTACATATATCTTATAAAAAAATGCTGTAAAAACTTAATTTCACCAATATCGCTGCGGATACATATTATGTGTTATGCCTAAACCTTTAATTGTTGAAAAACCGTATCCTACAACAGACGAACTTACTCCAGATGCGTACAGTTTAAGAATTATTTCTCCCGCGTATGCTTCGTCGGTCAGTGAACTTAACGCTATTTTACAGTACATATATCATTCAATTCCTTTTCTCAAAAAGGGTTATAACGATATTTCCGATACTTTGGAGAGTATTGCTATTGCGGAAATGATGCATTTGGATTTATTGGGAAAAACTATTTATTCTCTCGGAGCCGCTCCAGTATATACTCAATTTCCGCCGAGTAGTTTCAATTATTACTCCGCTAAGTACGTTGCTTATTCCCGTACGTTGAGAAATATGATAGAGGACGATTTAATCGGAGAAAGACAAGCGATTGCCGTTTATAAAAAAATGTTGAAGTGTTTGAAAAACGAACAAGTCTCGGCGATAATTTCCAGAATTTTGGAAGACGAATATCTTCATGTGGAGAAACTGAAAGAAATATTATCCGCTTTTAAGTGTTGACACCTTTATTTAAATAATATAAAATGAATGCGTAATGAAATACGATGTTGTTATTATAGGCGGCGGTGCGGCAGGACTTGCCTGTGCCGCAATATTGTTAAAAAGCGGTAAAAAACCCGCGGTTTGTTTGTTTGATGCAAACGAACGGCTCGGTAAAAAACTTGCAGCGACGGGTAACGGACAGGGCAACATTTCCAATACGGAAATGACGGGCGAACATTTTCACGGAGGAAACGTGCCGTTGGTTGAAAAAGTAGCTTGCGCCGATCCTTATGCGGGCGCAAGCCTTTTCAATTGTCTTTTTACTGCTGACGAACGCGGCAGAATTTATCCATCGGGCAAGCAGGCCTCCGCTCTTACCGACAGTCTTATAAAGACGATAAAGTTAAATGAAATAGCTTTTTTAGGTACGGGAATAAAGATAAAAAACGTGCAGAAAACGGAAAAAAACTTTATTATAGACGACGAATTCGTCAGGCACGACGCAAAATTTTTGGTTTTGTGTACTGGCGGAAAGGCGCAAAAACAGTTTGGAACGGACGGTTCGTCATATTCGCTTGCGGAAAACTTCGGACACACGTTTACACCGTTGTATCCTTCGCTCGTACAGTTAAAGACAGATACGAAATATATTAAAACTTTAAAGGGTATTCGCGCCGATTGCAGGGTGAGCGCAAGGGCAAACGGAAAAGTAATAAAATCGGTGCGCGGCGACGTTATTTTTACCGATTACGGAATTTCGGGAAACGCGGTTTTTTATATTTCGTCTTATATAACGGACAAGCCTGGAGCGGAAATCGTTTTGGAATTCCTTCCGGATTTTTCGTTCGAGGATATAGAAAAAAGCGTTTCGGATAATAAATCCGCAGGGTGGGAAACGTCGGAACTTCTTTCCGGTACGCTTCATAATCAGATAGGCAGGGCTATTATAAAGAGGGCGGGAACGGATTCCGTACGGGAAATTGTTAAAACGCTTAAAAATTTTACTTTGCCTGTTTTGGGAACGCTCGGCTTCGATTACGCGCAGGTAACCAAAGGCGGATTGACTATGAGTGAAGTTACGGACGAGCTTGAAAGTAAGATTGTTTCCAACCTGTTTTTTGCTGGCGAAATTTTGGATGTTGACGGCGATTGCGGCGGCTATAATCTGCAATGGGCGTTTACAAGTGGGATAGCAGTTGCCGACGCGATATTAAAAAGATTATGATAAAACGTTTTGATAATTTAAAGCTGGATATTTTCGAAAAAGAGGACAAGCTGTTGAAGCTCGTCCGCAAGTCTTTAGGCAAGGATATTGCATATTTTAGAATTCTGAAAAAATCTCTTGACGCCCGCGATAAAAAAAATATCAAATGGGTGTATTCGGTTTTGGCGTCGACTGAAAACGAAAAGGAAGAAAAAAAACAATTTCTAAAAATAAAAAATCCTCCGCGAGTTGCGGTGATAGGCAGCGGACCTGCGGGACTTTTTTGCGCTTTACGGCTTATAGAACACGGCTTTACCCCTGTGATCATCGAGCGCGGCGAGTGCGTTGAAAACAGAAAAAATACTGTTGATTCTTTTTTTAAGCTTAAGACTCTTAATGAAAATTCAAACGTTCAGTTCGGAGAAGGCGGGGCTGGAACGTTTTCGGACGGCAAACTGAATACTCAAACACGCGACGGTTTTAATAGAGACGTTTTGGAAATTTTTCACCGTTTCGGCGCGCCCGAAGAAATTTTATATCTTTCAAAACCGCATATTGGAAGCGATATTTTATTTAAAGTTTTACAAAATATAAATAAATTTATAACCGAAAACGGCGGGGAATACCGTTTTAACACGCGTTTTTGCGGATTTACGCAGGATAAAGGACAGATAAAAACTATAATAACCGAAGATACGCTTACGGGCGAGAAGGGCGAACTTTCCGTGGATTGCGCTGTAGCTGCGCTCGGGCATTCTGCACGCGATACTTTTGAAATGCTGAACAGTAACGGCGTTGCCATGGAGTCGCGGGAATTTGCCGTAGGCGTAAGAATTGAGCACCTGTCTGAAAAAATAAGCTTTTCGCAGTACGGAAAGAATTTCGAACTATTGCCCGCAGCGGATTACAAGTTAGTTTCCCATGCGTATGAAAGGACTGTTTTTACGTTTTGTATGTGCCCGGGCGGCGTAGTTATCCCTGCGGCGAGTGAAAATGGCGGCGTAGTCACAAACGGTATGAGCTTATATGCGAGAGACGGAAAGAATTCTAATTCGGCTCTTATGGTTCAACTTAAAAAGAGCGATTTCGGCGAAGGATTGTTCGACGGCATGAATTTTCAGCGGAGTTTGGAAAATAAGGCTTATATTGCAGCCGGCTCCGATTACAAAGCTCCCGTTCAACGCGTAGGCGATTTTTTAAATGATAAAATATCGGATAGATTCGGTGAAGTTCGTCCGACTTATTCTGCTGGGACGGCTTTTGTTCCTTTAAACGAAGTATTGCCTCTAACGGTAACGGAAGCTTTGAAAGTTTCAATAGCCGACATGGAAAAAAAGTTAAAAGGTTTCGCTTGTGCAGACGCGCTTATGACAGGAGTTGAAACGCGTTTTTCGTCTCCCGTAAGAATCTTGCGCGGCATCGATAAAGAAAGCTTGAATTTGAAAGGTTTTTATCCT
>CATKAP010000095.1 GCA_949746255.1 uncultured bacterium | reverse complement strand
GTATTTATACCCGCCTCGCTTGTATCATTTATATTGGGTTATTTAATTGCTGAAAACTGCAGAGATATAAATAAAAAATACGCTTTAATTGCTCCGGCAATTCTTTCAGCCATAGATTGCGTTATATTATTTTTGCTTTTAAATATTCTTTTCCGAGCTGTAATTGCAATGGTATAATTTTTAGCACGTTAAACATACTGTTTTTATGAAAAAGTTATTATCATTGTTTTTATCTTCATGTATGGCGATTTCCGTCGTAGCTTTGAGCGGCGCCGCTTTACCCGAAGAAAAATCGGTTGCTTTAGTAAACAACTGTAAATCGGCATATTTAATGGATTATAATTCAGGAGAATGTTTGTATAAGGAAAACGAGACAGTTCGTATGCCTATAGCGAGCGTTTGTAAGGTTATGACATTAACTCTGGTATTCGACGCAGTAAACGAAGGGAGAGTAAAATTCGACGACCTTATTACTGTAAGCGAAAGAGCGGCAAGCATGGGCGGTTCGCAAGTTTTTTTAAAGGCCGGTTGTCAATATAGCGTAAATAATCTTATTGAAAGTATAATTGTATGTTCCGCTAACGACAGTTGCGTAGCGCTTTCCGAAACGGTTGCGGGGAACGAGGACGAATTTGTCGCGCAAATGAACAAAAAAGCGTCATCCTTGGGTTGTACCGATACTCTATTTTCTAATTGTACGGGTTTACCAAAAGAAACTCAGTATTCATGCGCAAAAGACGTTGCGTTAATGTTTGCAAATCTCATAAAGAATAAAGAATATTTCAATTACAGTAAAGTTTGGCTAAAAGATTTCGTTCATCCCGATAATAGAACGACTTCTATGACAAACACAAATAAATTAATACGAAAATATAGTTTCTGTGACGGAGGAAAAACTGGTTTTACAAATGAAGCAGGTTTTTGTCTTGCGTCTACTGCGGTTAAAAACAATTTAAGATTGGTTTCGGTTGTGCTGGGAGCAACGAGCGGAGATGACAGATTCAATTCTACTGTGAATATGTTTGACTTCGGTTTTGCAAATTACAAAAATAAAATAGTGCTTGATTCCGATGTCAATTTAAACGATGAATTTACCGTTCGCGGCGGAAAAAAAGAGAGCTTTTTGGTTAAACCGCAAAGAAACAGTTATGTATTTTCCGCAATTGAAAAAAATCCTGAAATTACTCACAGCATAACTGCTTTCGACATTAAAGCTCCCGTTTCCTGCGGACAAGTAGTAGGAAAGATAGAAGTATATAAAGACGGCGTGCTTGTCGATACCGTAGACGCAGTTGCTGCTGAAAACGTTGAGCGCGCAAGTTTCGGGGATTATTTCAAAAACAATGCTTCGCAATGGGCAATTTAATAGTTTAGCTATAAAAGGCGCGCATAAAGCGCGTCTTTTTTCATTTAAAGTAAGATGTAACAAATAATTGACTATTTTTACGATTTTTGTTAAAATAAAAAAAGGAACAATATGCTTTGTAGGCGCAGACAAGCCTTTTGATACTCCCAAGATATCCGGTAGGATTGAATTAGGCGGACAGAAGTTTTCATTATTTCTCTTACGGTTTTGGTATAAAATTGTAAAACCGTAAACTTATGAAGACTTTGCAAAAGGACGTTTCTTTAAAAGGTTAAAATAATGACAAGATTAATAAGTACGTTGGCGGGAGTGGTCGCCGTAATATTTGTTCTCGTACCGCATGAGGTAGCGCATGCATATGTTGCGTATAAATGCGGAGATCCTACCGCTAAGATGAAAGGAAGATTAACTTTAAACCCGATAAAACATTTGGACGTCGCGGGTTTTTTGCTTTGTATTTTTACGGGATTCGGTTGGGCTAAGCCCGTTCCGATTTATCCTTACAATTTTAAAAATTACCGTCGCGGTTTGTTTCTAACGGCGATAGCCGGAGTAGTTACAAATTATATTATTGCATTTATAGCTTATCCGTTATTTATAGCAACAAATATGATTCCCGTTCCTGATAATCAGACCGTTGAATTTTTTATAACGCTTTTACAATATGTATTTTATTTAATATTTGCTTATAGCTTAAGCGTGTTTATTTTCAATTTATTGCCTCTGTATCCTTTGGACGGGTTCAGAATTGTTGAATCTTTTACCCGAGAAATAAATCCGGTAAGAAGATTCCTTAAAAATTACGGTTATTATATTCTCATAATTTTGGTTTTGGAAAGTTATTTATGCGGAATTTTACAGGAATATGCTTCTATGGAAGCTGCTCGCTACTTCGATATTTTAGGTTATATTCACTGGTTTGCCGAAAATATAATAGGTTTTCCGATAACAGGTTTATGGGACGCCGTTTTTGGTTTGCCGGTAGGCATTGATCCCCTATTTTAACGGAATTATTTAATTATGGCACAAAAAAGTTATGAAAATTTTGAATCGGTTGTAGATTACAATACCGTTTTAGACGATTTTGAAGGTCCCCTCGATTTATTACTGCATCTTATTAATATCGCGCAGATTAAAATAGAGGATGTATTTGTATCTAAAGTAACGGAACAGTTTCTGCAATATATCGATTTCATGAAGACGCAGCCTCGCCGCGACGTTGATAAAGAGAGCGAATATCTTGCGCTTGCCGCGCAAATAATTTATATAAAATCAAAAAGCATGGTTCCCGTAGTAGAAGTGGCGGGGGGGGGAAAGGGGGGGGGCCGCGAGGGGAAAAAAACCCC
>CATKAP010000094.1 GCA_949746255.1 uncultured bacterium | reverse complement strand
GGCGTAGAGCTTGGCATACTTTACGCCGGTCTGGAGATAGGTGGTAGTAAGATCCTTCTTGGTGTCCTCGATGGAGTAGGGATTTCCGGCCCTGGTGATGCCCTTCTCCTCGATCTCGTGGATCTCGTCGATGGTTTCCTTGGCCTCCTCGGCGACCTCGCTGGCCTTGATGGTAGCTTTGCAGGCCATGACCGCGCTGACGACGACGCCAGCAATGCCGGCAGCGACCAGGAGCTCAGGGCTCTTCTTCTGAATCTGGAAACCGATCTTGTTAAAGGTCAGGCCCACAGACTTCATGATTTCGTTCTTTTTCATGGTGTTGATAAACTCCTTTCAAATTCTGTGTTGAGCGGCTTAATCCAGCTCGCTCATATACTCGCGATACTCGGCTTCAGTCGGGAACAGCATCCACTCGCCATTGACCCAGCCTTTGTAGCCGGACGAAATAGGATACCCGTACATAACCGAACCCTCCTTTAGTTGATCTGAACCGTCCTCGGAAGCTCCAAGATGTAGCCGTCCCGAACACGAACTACCTTGGCACCCCGAAGGTCAGTCCAACCATACTTATTTGCCGTATAGCTACGGCAGGTAATACCGGCAAGGTCATACAAGTCGGCAACAGACACAAGGCTGTATTGATTGATTGCCGATTCCATCTGATCCAATACCAAATCGGCATCTCCACGGGTGTCGAAGACAATATCGTCATAGTCGAAACCAGAAACAGCTCTCGGCCGTCCGTAGTCTCGGCGGTCATCGCGCCGGTCATCGTAGTATCTCTGATAGGAAGCCCGGGAGCCTTTGTTGTTTCTCCCGCCCAGACGACCCGCTTCGCCGAAAAGCATGATACTGACTGCGTCAGCGATTGCGTTCTTGATGCCGGGAACGATGACATCAATTAAGATGTAGCTCTTGACGTTCTCGACATCTTCCGGAACGAAGATGTTGGCGAATTTCTTGACCTCACTCTTTTTGCGAGTCTTGGCCTCTCCGCTCACCACCTTCTCCAGCTTTTTATCGGGAGGTCCGGAACCTTCCGGTCTCTTCTCCCGTGCGTTATGGGAATTGTTGAGGTATTCCGCCATTATGGTTCCTCCTTGTTTGTCAGCTTTTGCCGCAGTAATTTTCAAGCGTGAAGATAGCCCATCTTAAAGAGGACTCCGCGTCGGAATCGTGTTCACGAATTGCGCGGTCCAAAAGCCCATACAGACATTCGATACGTTTGTCTTCCATTGTGTCCTCCTTCAAAGAAAAAGGGGAAAGCACCTGTTGTAGGTACTCTCCCCATGGGTGATCCTCGCTCCTCACTTGTCCTCAGGGGCATCCTCGCCGGAATCCTCCTGCTCTTCCGGGACCTCCGTGTACTCGGCGTCGACCACGGTCTTCTTGGCCGCCTCCCTCTGCTTCCGCTCGGCCCATTTCGTCTGGGCGATGGCCGCCAGCTTCTTCACCCCGCCGATGACAGCGTAGGCCAAGAAACCACCGACGATACCCGCGACGATCGCGCCGCTGCCGGAGCTCTCCTCAGGGGCCTCCTCGACCTCGACCTCAGGC
>CATKAP010000093.1 GCA_949746255.1 uncultured bacterium | reverse complement strand
GGGGGTAAAAGTTGTTAGACTTCCTTTACTCCTTAATGGGGAAATACATCTACAACGCATTTTCGCTGATTCTGTTTTTTTGGGAGTGTCAGTTCTGCATACTCCTGTTTATGTTCAAGCATAAAAAACGCAAATATTTTATTTTACGCTATATAGGTTGCGTGATAGCCGGCACTCTTCTTTCGTACGCCGTCGCCATGGTCAATACGGAGTTTTCGGGAGAATTCCATCTGCTTACGCGAGTGCTGTGCTACTGCGCAATTTCCTCTTTGAACTTAGCCACTTTATTCGTATGTTATAAAGAACCGACTTACGAGATTCTATTATGCTGGTGCTGCGGAACCGCCGTTTATCAGATTTCCAACAAGCTATATCCGCTTATTCAGAATTTTGCGGGAATAGATGACAAAACCACTATATCGCTATTCGACAATACCCACATAATGTGGTACGATTGGCTGATTTTCCTGTCGTTTCACCTTTCGGTACAGCTTGTTTTGGCTAAAATCTTCAACAGAAAGGAATTTCTGAACGCGGACAAAGCAACCACACGGAATATAGTTTTAGTTGCGGTTGTAACGCTGTTCTGCGTAAACGGACTTATATGCGTTGCAAGGATTTACGAGACGGAAAGCTTTGCGCTTAACATAATCATAAAGCTGTTCACCGTGGGCTTCGGGCTTACTATTCTTATAATAAGCAAATATATTTTTATCCAAAACCGCCAGAAACAGGAGATGAACATAATAAAAGAGCTTTGGCGGCAGGAAAAAATGCAGTTCAAAAGCATTAAGGCGAATATCGACTTTATAAATTCCAAATGTCACGATTTAAAACACGTTTTCGCCAAATTCGAAGGTAAAATGGACGTAGCCGAAATAGAAGAACTGAAATGGGCTATGAACTTTTACGACAAAACCGTAAAAACGGGAAACGACATACTCGACGTAGTTCTCTGCGAAAAAATCGTTCTGTGCGACGAATACGGCATAAACCTTTCCTGCCTTGCGGACGGAAGCCGACTCGATATGCTCTCCGTTTCGCAAACCTATTCGCTTTTTTCCAATATAATAGACAACGCCATTACCGCTTTGAAAAAAGTCAAGGACGAAGAAAAAAGAATTATCACGCTTTCCGTAAAAAACACCGTGGAAGGAGTTGAAATAGAAGAGTATAATTACTTCGAAGGAGCCCTTGCGCTTACCGACGGATTGCCGCAAACCATAAAAGAGGACAAGGCGCGGCACGGTTACGGAATGAAAAGCATGAAATATATAGTAGAAAATCACGGCGGAATCTTTACCGTTACCGCCGAAGAGGATATATTCGACGTAAAAATAAAATTACCGTATAAAACCGCGTAAACAACGAACCAAATATAAAAAAAGGCGGGCGCCTTTCAAATGGCGCCCGCCTTTTTATGTTGCTTAACTAAATTTCGGTATTTTCGTCAATAACTATAATCTCCGTTTCGGTAAGCTTTGCGAAAAGCTTTATATCTTCAATGTTTAAAGCGGTTGATACGACAGCATGATGCGCACCGCCCGCGTATAGCCACGCCGCCGCGCCCGTTTTGAAGTCGGGCACAAGCTCCCACGTAAGCCTTGCAACGGGTAGCTTTGGCATTGCTTCGGGCCGTTTTATAAGCTTAATTTTTGCGCAAACAAGTCTGAAATGCGTGCCCATATCAATCATTGAAACGGCTATACCGTCGCCCGCTATACCGTCAAACACTAGCCTTGCGGGAGGCTCTTTTCCGCCTATACTAAGGGGGCAAACCATTATTTCCGGTCTGTTCGCCGCGAACGCGGGCGAAACTTCAAGCATATGTGAAGCAAGCTCCTTTTCGCTTCCCGCGGTTAAATCGTAAGTATAATCCTCCATAAACGCCGTTGCGCCCCGTCTTCCTTCCGCCATCTTACACATAACTGCCATAAGCGCGCCCGTTTTATAGTCGCCCTCAGCGCCGAAGCCTACGCCCTTTGACATTAAATCTTGTACGGAAAGTCCCGGTAACTGCTTTAAACCGTTTAAATCCTGAAAATTATCGGTAAACGCAGAAATGCGTTCCCTTGCCAAAAACTTTTCAAGCGCAATCTGATACTTCGCCTGCTCGCGAACTGCTTTTATATCGTCCGTCGCAAACTTGTACTTATTTTCATACTCGCTCATTTTGCCGTTGATTTCTTCTTCGGTAACAGCGTCCACTATTTCAATCAAATCGCCTATACCGAAGTAATTTACGTTCCAGCCGTAGCGGATTTCGCTCTCCACCCTGTCGCCGTCGGTAACGGCAACGTCGCGCATATTGCCGCCGAACATAGCCACGCGCATTCCGCGAGAAAAATTCAAAGCTATTGCAACCCGCGCAAAAGCGCGGATTTTTTCAATAACGTCGTCGTGCCGATAGAACCCCACGACCACCTCACGCTTTATGCCGAGGCGAGTACAGATAAAGCCGAATTCCCTGTCGCCGTGCGCCGACTGGTTTAAATTCATAAAATCCATATCTATAGTTTTATAGGGCAGTTTTTCGTTAGCCTGCGTATGCAAATGCAACATGGGCTTTTTCAGCGCCTGCAAGCCGCGTATCCACATTTTAGAGGGCGAAAAGGTATGCATCCAGCAAATAACGCCTACGCAGTCCTTATCGCAGGTTGCCTTTAAACAAATATTCTCCGCCTCGTCGGAATTGCGGACAGTGGAGACGCAAACTATTTTAACGGTATCTTTAAGTTTACCGTTTAAATACTTGACCATTTCCGCGCTATCCCCGGCAACACGTTTCAAAGTTTCTTCACCGTATAAATCTTGACTGCCTGTTATGAAATATAAACTCTTCATAGTTTAACTCCTTATAATTTAATATCTGTACCAAAACAAACAAGAAACGAGCAAGACAACTCGTGTGCGGATTTTGCGACGGGAGTTTACACAGAAGTAAAAGACCTATCTAAAACGCAAGCACAACGCAGTATTGCGAAGCTTATCATTTGTTTTGTCCGTAGTAAGCATTTTTACCGTGCTTTCTGTTATAATGCTTATCGGCAATATGCCGCGGCAATTTTTTTGTAAGCGGCGTTAAATTTTCGGTAATAAACGCCATTTTAGCAATCTCTTCTAATACCGTTGCATGATATACCGCTTCGCCCGCGCTTTTACCCCAGGCAAACACGCCGTGGTGAGCAACAAGACAAGCAGGAATAGCAACGGCGTCTTTTACCGCTTCGTTAATAGCTACGCCCGTATTCTTTTCGTATTCGATCATTTCGCTTTCCCCCAAATTCCGCGCGCACGGGATATCGCCGTAAAAATAGTCTGCGTGCGTGGTGCCGTACGCGTGTATTCCCCTTTCCGCCTGCGCGAATGCCGTAGCGAAAGTCGAGTGCGTATGAACTATTCCGCCTATTTCGGGGTGAGCTTTATATATTTCCAAATGCGTGGACATGTCGCTCGATGGGCGGAATTTACCCTCTACTATATTGCCGTTTAAGTCAACCACCACCATATCCCCGGCTTTCATACCGACGTATTCAACACCGCTGGGCTTAATTACCACGTAGTTATCTTCCCTTGCCGATACATTGCCCCAGGTAAAAAGAACGAGCCCGTTTTTAACCAAATCAAGATTTGCCTTTAATACTTCCTTTTTCATATCTTCAAGCATTACAACACCTCCGCCGCTTTTCTTACTATTGCCAATCCGTTTTTATACTGTGCCATAAATTTTTCCATACCCTCCGCGTCTTTATCGGGGTAAACCGTAATACCGCTCATTGTTGAAAATATATTTTCGTCAAGATAATCGGTCAGGGAGCGACCGTTACCGTACTTGAAATACAACGCCAACAACGCCATACCCCACGCCCCGCCTTCGCCCGCAGTCCGCATGACGGTTACGGGCGAACCTACTGCGTTGGCAAGATACTGTTGCGCAACCCTTTCCGTTTTAAACAATCCGCCGTGCGCAACCACCGAACGGATTTCTATATTTTCCTCCTTAGAAAGAATATACAATCCCGTTTTAAGAGTCGCCATAGAAGAATATATTTGCGAACGCATAAAATTCGACAGTGTAAAATTGCTTTCGGTTTTTCTTATAACCAAAGGTCGCCCTTTATCGATTCCCGCGATATTTTCGCCCGAAACAAAATTATAAGATATTATCTCTCCGCAATCGGCGTCGCCTTCAAGCGAGGCTTCGAAAAGCAATTTAAACAGTTCGCCGCGGGATATATCCGAACCGAGCCGCTTTGCAAAATCGGCAAACACGTTCGCCCAAGCGTTGATATCCGAAGAACAGTTATTGCAATGCACCATTGCAACGGGGGCGCCCGCAGGCGTTGCAACCATATCTATTTCGGGATGAACCTGTTTTAAAGGCTTATCGAGCGCTACCATACAGAAAATAGAAGTACCCGCGGAAACGTTGCCCGCGCCAGCTTTTACAGCGTTGGTTGCAACCATTCCCGTCGCCACGTCGCCTTCGGGCGGGCATAAAGGTATTCCCCTCTTCAAATCCCCGTCGGGGTCTAAAAGCTTTGCCCCTTCTTCGGTCAAAAATCCCGCAACCTCTCCCGCAACCAACACTTTGGGAAATATCCGTTTTAAAGAAAAGGGCGCGCGCTCTTTAACGGAAACCAGATTTTCAAACAGCTTTGCGCGTTCCGCGTCAAAATCCTTTAAAACGCCGTTCACGGGAAACATGCCGCTTGCTTCGTCGATACCCGTTACTTTTTCGCCCGTCAAAAGGTAATGAACGTAACCCGCCAAGGTCGTTTGAAAAGCTATGTCCTTTATGTGCTTTTCACCGTTTAATATCGCCTGATACAGATGCGCTATACTCCACCGTGCGGGTATGGGATAGCCGAAAATTTCCGTCAGCTTTTCCGCCGCCTCCGCAGCGTTGTTGTTGCGCCAGGTGCGAAAGGGCGTTAAAACATTGTCGTATTTATCCAGAACAAGATACCCGTGCATCATCGCCGATATTCCTATTGCCCCTACCTCCGTAAGCTTTACGCCATATTTTTGCATCACGTCCGATTTCAAATCCGCGTAACAGGCTTGAAGCCCGAGGATAATATCCTCGCGGAAATAAGTCCAAATACCGTTCTCAAAGCGGTTTTCCCAGATATGGCTGCCGCTTGCAAGCACATTACCTCTACCATCCGCCATAACCGATTTAATTCTGGTAGAACCGAATTCCATTCCGATAACACAGTCCTTAAATTGCATATTCTTCCCCTATCCGCCGTCGGTTTTAAATCCTAAGCGGAATACTAAACCTTTTTTTATATTTTAATACGTAATTATAGCTCATTCAAGAAAATTTTTATTTAACTATGGACATTTATTGACGTCCGTGGTATAATTGCGTTAGGAAATGAAAAAATGCTTATCAACAGAGAAGTAAGAAAATATTCCGGCAGTGTACGGGTATGGGTCGGCAAATACAGAAATTTAACCAATATGCACCACTGGCACTCCGATAACGAGCTGGTATTTGCCGAAAAGGGCGCCGCAACGGTATATATCGATGGCAAAACCTTCCGTTTAAACGAAGGCTACGGTATTTATATTGCGCCCAACAGTACGCATTATCTCAAAGCCGACAACGGCAGTATTCTGGCGTTTTTCCTGTTCGATAAGGAATTGAGCGCAAAAATAGTAAACGGCAAAGCTCTGCGCTCCCCGCTTCTCGAAAACAATTACAGATTAAAAACCTTATACGGGCTGATAGACGAAGAGCTTTCCGATGGTTCGCCGCTTTCGGCATTGTCCGTAAATAACCGCGTAGAACGGCTTATGATAGATATATTCATGCACGAACGCGTAACCGATACGGACGGAAAGAACGGCTATCTTATCGATAGATATAGGAGTCTGCTGACCGAAATTAACGAACGTTACGCCGAGTACACCATAGAAGACGCGGCAAAATTCGTTTCTCTAAGCGTTTCGTATTTTTCAAGATTCTTTAAAAAAATGGCGGATACCACCTTTACGCAATATTTGAACCTCGTGCGCGTAGAAAAAGCGATAGAATCGATCCGTGCCGGCAACGATACGATGACGGCGATAGCTATTTCCTGCGGGTTCGGCACAATAAGAAATTTTAACCGCGTTTTCAAGGACGTTACGGGCTACTGCCCGCGCGAATTACCCGCGTATTACGATATTTTAATGATGCACCCTACGTACGGCGTTGAAAGCAGCTTTGACCCAACCTCCTCCGATTCCGAGCTGATGTAGTTTTTAAATAATGAAATTCGGCTAAAAATGCCGGAATATATAGAAAAAAGCCCGTTTTCATTTCATTATGAAAACGGGCTTTTTTAATTGAAATCCAGCAACTACCTTATCTTGCGGGGTTAAAACCCAACTACATCGGGCGTAACAGAGCTTAACTTCTGTGTTCGGAATGGGAACAGGTGGGTCCTCTGTGCTATCGTCACCGGAATGGCTCCGCTTGTTGGACTTGAACCAACGACACTTCG
>CATKAP010000092.1 GCA_949746255.1 uncultured bacterium | reverse complement strand
TGCTCTACCAAAACAGCGCGGCGCAATTCTTTGCGCCGCGCTGTTTTGGTAGACCTATATAAAAGAAATACGCACACCAAGTTAAAGTGTGCGTATTCGTCTCGTGTGGTGGACGAGTCGGGACTTGCACCCGAGTCTTATCGGTTTAGTCTGAGCTTTCTACATACTTAGTCGCTCTTTATCTTATCCCGCCGCGCCGAACGACAGGCGCAAAAGGGAGCAAGCCGCAAAAATACGGTTTAACGCGCGCGGCAACACGCGTTAAAAAGTTTACCGTTTAATTAACGCCGCTAACGCGCCAACGGTAAAGCGCGAAGCGACGGACAGCGTAAGTTACGCTGCGCAAGCCATGCTTGCTCCTCCGAAGGAGGGGAAAGCTATAACTTTAGAATCTTTGGATTCTGCATTTAAATTTAATTTTCCGTTTTTACAAAGCCGAGCCTTTGGTATGCTTTTCTCATTCTCCGCCGACAATCGAATCTGAAACTCGCCCGCGTTCATTCTCACAAATTTTCCGTGAGCGCCGCTTTACGCAAACACCGTAAAGCGAAATTTTTCGCAAATTAGGTTAAGATACGTAAAAGCGCGGGTTAATTTGATTCATTCCTTTTCAGCCAGAATGAAAGAGTGTATATATTATATTTGTTTGCAAACAAAAAATCAAGCGTTTAAATTTAATTTTTCATTGACTTTTACTGCCAAATGCTATAAAGTAAAAGAAAGTATGGAAATTATCTTAGATATAAACGCTTAAAATCAGCCGTTTTACTCTCTTTACTTATTATTCCGCTTTTATGCGACGTATTCTTATAATTCGAACGAAACACGCAAACATAACACAAGGCGACTGTCCGAACGTATTAACAAAAATTTTTCCGTACAAAAGTATTCGAGGTTTTACTTCCCGTAATGATTTACACCGTAACTTTTAATCCTTCTCTGGACTACTACGTTCAGGTTCCAAACATAAAATCGGGCGCGGTAAACCGCACCTCGGGGGAACGTTTCGCAGTCGGAGGCAAAGGCATAAACGTTTCCCTTGCTTTAAAAGAACTTGAAGAGCAAACTTTCGCATTTGGATTTGTAGGCGGTTTCACGGGAGAATATATTAAGGAAAAAGTCACGGAACTCGGGCTATCTCACGATTTTATAGAAGTAAAAGGATTAAGCCGTATAAACGTAAAAATAAAAAGCAATACGGAAACAGACATAAACGGATCAGGCGCGGAAATTTCCGAAACGGATATAAATAAACTTATACGTAAATTAAAAGCCGCATTACTCCCCGACGACTGGCTTGTAGTATCGGGAAGCGTTCCGGCTAATCTTTCTCCTTCGGTTTATGCCGATTTACTCAAGAAACTTAAAAACATAAAAAATATTCGCATTGTAGTGGACGCAAGCGGTAAACTTCTTACCGAAACTCTTGCTTACCACCCATTTCTTATTAAACCCAACGTATTCGAAATGTGCGAAATTTTTTCGCTCTCTTCCGTTCCCGATGTTGAAGGCATATTTTTCTGCGCAAGGAAATTACAGGACATGGGAGCAAGAAACGTAATTGTTTCGATGGGCAGTTCTGGCGCAGCCATGGTTACGGAAACATCTCAATCCATATTCGTACGCGCGGCGCGCGGTCAGCTTGTTAATTCCGTAGGCGCAGGCGACAGTATGGTCGCCGGCTTTATTCACGAATATTCGCGCGCGGGAAGTTATTTTTCCGCTTTGAACTACGCTACCGCAGCGGGAAGCGCATGCGCGTTTACTAAAAACTTAGCAACAAAAGAACAGATTGAATATATAGAATCTTTAATGTTATGACTGAGATTTATCTTGCGAAAGCCGACGGCGTGTACGAAAAACTCGAAAAAATACTTTACGGTATTACGGGCTGCAGCAAAGAAATTTTGCGAACCGAAAACGGCAAGCCGTATATAGAAGGCAACGCCGTATTTTTTTCCTTATCGCATAGCGGAACTCATGCGGTAATCGCTTTAAACGAAAAACCCGTAGGCGTGGATTTGGAAATTTTTAAAAATAAAACGCACCCCCTACTCATTTCTAAATTTTCCGAAAAAGAACAATGTGAAATTACGGACGAGAGAACGTTTCTTGAACACTGGACGGCGAAAGAAGCTTTTATAAAAATGAAGGGCGGAACAATCGCCGAATATTTAAAAAGGTTAGAATACGCCGACGGTAAAATATTTGTAGACGGAAAAGAGCAAAACTGCAACATATGCGCGTATGTATTAGATTACGGAATTTTTTCCGTTTGTACAGAAAATAAACGAACACTCTGAAATACCATACAAAAAAACGCACTAATACACGGCAAAACTTAATTATACGAAAAACCTTTTTAAGGAAGTAATTTATGAAGTGCTTTATAATAGCAATGGATAAAGAAGCCGAACCCGTTATAGCGGCGATGGATAATAAAAAAGAAAGCAAAATATGCGGTAAACGCGTCATATGCGGCACCCTTTACAGTGAAGAAGCTTCCGTTGTGATATGCGGAGTAGGAAAAGTTAACGCTGCGTGCGGAACGCAATTCGCTATAGACGTTTTGCGTGCGGAAACTGTAATTAACGTTGGCTTTGCTGGCGCGCTTAACGGCGGCATGAACGTCGGTGATATTTATTCTGTAAGTAAAGTTGTTCAATACGATTTCGACCTTACGCAGTTAAACGGCAACGAAATAGGAACGCTGGACGAATTCCGTGAAAATTACTTATCCCTGGACATATGCGGAAACTTTCCGCAAAAAAAACTTGCCACCGGCGACCGGTTCAACGACAGCAAGGAAGATTTCAAACTTTTGACCGAAACGCTTGTTGCCGACCTGAGGGATATGGAAGGCGGCGCAATTGCGCAAGTATGCATACATGCAAATATAAAATGTTACGAATACAAAATAGTTTCCGATATCGCCGGAAGCGGAAGCACCACCGAGCAGTATCTTAAAAACATAAAGCTTTGCGCGAACACGTTTAGCGGTAATTTAGAAAAAATTTTTAAAAATTAACCTTCATAAATATAACGGTTAATAAGGGAGATACAAATGAAACCTTTGGGCGGAGGTTGGGACGAGGCGCTGGCGCCTCTCTTCAACGACGAACGTTACAAAAAAATACGCGAATTTTTAAAATACGAATACTCGCACAATATTATTTATCCCGATATGTACGATTTGTACAATTGTTTCCGCTTTACTCCGCTCGACAACGTAAAAGCCGTTATTCTCGGGCAAGACCCCTACCATGAGCCCAACCAGGCGCACGGACTTTGCTTTTCGGTAAAAAAAGGAGTCGCGCTGCCTCCGTCTCTTCAAAATATTTATAAAGAAATAGAAACCGACCTCGGAATAAAAGAACCTGCATGCGGCGACTTGACAAAATGGGCGACTGAAGGAATACTGCTTTTAAACACTACGCTCACAGTAAAACAGCATGTTGCAAATTCTCATTCCAAATGCGGATGGGGATGGTTTACAGACGAAGTAATTAAAATTATTTCCCAAAAAACAGAAAATACCGTATTCATTTTATGGGGAGGAAACGCGCGCAGCAAAGTTCCGCTCATAGACGGCAAAAAACATCTTATTCTTCAATGCGCGCACCCCTCGCCGCTTTCGGCATACAACGGATTTTTCGGTTGCAAGCACTTTTCTAAAACCAACGAATATCTTAAAAGTCACAATAAACCCCCTATCGATTGGGATTTAAACAATTAATTTGACGGAAGTATTACCATAATGAAGTATATAATTGTTCTAGGCGACGGCATGGCGGATTGGAAAATCCCCGAACTCGGCAACAAAACCTGTCTGCAGACGGCAAAAACGCCCGTTTTGGATAATTTGGCTCCTCACGCCGAAATAGGATTGTGCAAAACGGTTCCCGACGGTATGAAACCGGGATCGGACGTCGCCAACATGTCGGTGCTCGGCTTTAACCCCAAAGATTTTTATACGGGACGCTCTCCGTTAGAAGCCGTTTCAATGGGAATTAATTTAAATTCCACCGACGTTACACTGCGTTGCAACCTTGTAACCCTTTCCGACGACGAACCGTACGAAAACAAAACGATGCTCGACTATTCCGCGGGCGAAATATCCACGGAAGAAGCCGCCGAGCTGATAAGCTTTATACAAGAAAACCTCGGAAACGAAGTCTTTAAATTTTACGCGGGGATTTCCTACCGCCACTGTCTTGTCGCGGCAAACGGCAGAACGGGGCATACGCTTACACCTCCCCACGATATTTCCGATAAAAAGATAACCCCTTATCTTCCCAAAGGCGTTAACGCCGATGTATACCTCGGATTCATGAAAAAAAGCTACGAGCTTTTAAAAAATCACCCCGTAAATTCAAAACGCATAGCAGATGGCAAAAATCCGGCAAACTCGATATGGCTTTGGGGCGAAGGCACAAAACCCGCTCTGGCAAATTTTGAAAAACTTCACGCAATGAAAGGCGGAGTTATTACCGCGGTAGACCTGGTCAAAGGCGTAGGCATGCTCGCGGATATGAAAATTATAGAAGTACAAGGCTGTACGGGAAATTACGATACTAATTTTCTCGGTAAAGCCGAAGCCGCCGTAAACGAACTTTTAAACGGGCTCGATTTCGTATATATTCATATGGAAGCTCCCGACGAATGCGGGCACCACGGCGATGTTGAACGCAAAATTTATTCCATAGAACAAATCGACGGCACGGTAATAAAAACGCTTACAGACCGGTTGACATCCGCGGGAGAAGACTTTGCAATGCTTGTCTGTCCCGACCATCCCACGCCCTGCGCATGCAAAACTCACACAGCCGAACCGATACCTTACCTTTTGTACGCAAACACAAAAGACCTCGGCAAAGGAGCAAAGCGTTACACCGAGGACGAAGCGGAGAAAACGGGAGTTTTCGTAACCGAAGGCCACAGGCTTATAGAAAAATTGCTTGCAATAAAATAAACTGTTTATGAAATATAAACAATAAAAGCGGGCGCGCTCTTTAAAAGAGCGCGCC
>CATKAP010000091.1 GCA_949746255.1 uncultured bacterium | reverse complement strand
TTGTTTTAAATATACGCTTTTAACACTGCCGCCGTCGACCTGCAAAGTTTTTGTGCATTTTTCAAGCTGGTAATCGTCGGGGGTGAGTTCTTTATAGCCTGAATAACTCGTTGAAGAGCCGCCAAGCCGGACACTTATTTTTCTGCCCTTGATATCGTATTCGTATGTTACCGACGTGTTACCGCTTTTAACGGTTTTGTAATATTCGTTATAATTTATATCCGTTGTGTTGGCTTCGCCGTCGTTGGTACTTTGGGTTACGGAAGTTACTTTAAAATTCTGCGGATGTCTGCCGTAGGCGAACGTTGAACCGTTTGAATATTTTACGGAATTGACGACGTTTGTGCCGTCGATATAGCCGTATTCGGCGGAAATTCCACCCGTTTCGTCCCTGTCGGAGGCAACTTGTCCGTTTTCGGCGTAGTCGCTTTCGGTGTAGAATTTAGAGCTGCTGTCTAAGCTGTTCCAACGGATTGTTTTTGTTAAATTTCCGTTTTTGTCGTAAACCCGCTGTTCGTAATTCCTGCCTTTGTAAGGTTCCGTGTCCACTCTGTAATTTTCGATAAGCACAAGACTGCCCTGAGCGTTATAATTATAGTTTGTGATAAACGTGTAATCCTTAATATAACTGCCTTCGGCAATAGATTTTACGGCTTTTTCCTGAATAGGGCGGTTTGAGGAATCGTAAGTGTATTTTGTTTCCGTCTTTTCACGCAAACGCGTAGAAATATCCCGCCAGTCGTTTGTTTTTGCGATAAGCAAGTTGATATCGTTATATTCATAAGTTACGATTTCGGCTTTATAATCGGGGGCGGCGTACGTAGATTCGGTAGTAGTATTACCATTATAAGTATACTCTGTTTCCGTTTCAAAGCGTTTGTTGTCCCTTATTTTATGGAATTTAAGTTTTTTGTTGTCGTAAAAACCGAAAATTTCGCGGTTACCATCGTTATCCTCAATCTGCGTTTGATTATTGCCGTAAGTAAAATTATATTCCCCTACATAACGGTCAGACCAATTTGTTCGCATTTTCAAAAGCGACAGTTTATTGTTTTCGTACGTCATTTTGAAATATTTATAGCCGCAAAATTTAAGCAAACTTATATTATCGCCTTCGTACCGCAACTCCCATTTATCGCCGTCGGGATAAATTATGTATTTCAATTTTTCCCCGTCATATTGGTATTTTACCGTTCTGCCGAGACTGTCGGTTATGCTTTGCAGTAAGTTGTTTGCGTATTCAAACTGCATAGTCTTATTGTTGTTATCGTAAACGCTTGAAATTCTGCCGTGGATATCATAAATAATGTTTACGTAATTACCGTAGCTGTCGCAAATCAAAACAAGATTGCCCTGTTTGTTAAAGCCGCTGACAACGCCGTTTTCGTCTTTTAAAAAGTTTACGGGAGTCTGCAAAACCAGTTGCTCGAGCTCCGCCTTCTTTCTGAAATATTTTAAAAACGCATCCTTAATAAGAGGAAGATTTTTGCGGCCTTGTTTCATTAATATTTTTTCTTTACTTATTCCATCTTCCGTTTCGGTTTCCTGCGATTGCGTTGGTTCTTTTGCAGACTTCAAATTAAAAGCTTCCGATTCCGTAATTACTATATAGTGGCAATCGGCGCTATCCTTCACGTCATTAAAAAAATCATTAATATAATTTTTTGTGAGCGATTCGATTAACGTATATTTGTAGTCCGTGGTATCAAATTTAACATAATTTATTAACGACGCCTCGCAGGAATTTATAAAATCTTCCAGTTCAATCTGCTCGCTTTGACGCTGTTCTATTAAATCGGAAGAAATATAATCGTTAATTTCGGGAATTAAC
>CATKAP010000090.1 GCA_949746255.1 uncultured bacterium | reverse complement strand
TGCCGCCTTGCTTTCCGCGAACTCCTGCTCCTCGATGACAACATCCGTTGTATAGACCTTCTGGCCCTCTCTGTTGGTGTAGCTGCCGGTCTGGATGCGCCCGATAATGGCAATTTTGATTCCCTTCCGGAGCCACTTTTCCGCCCACTCCCCAGCTTTGCCGAACGCCACGCAGGAAATAAAATCCGCTGACTGCTGGTCACTGTCTCTCTTGCCCTTGCGGTCTACCGCTAACGTGTATCTGGCCACCGCCATGCTGGTCTCCCCTTGCGAATACCTCACTTCCGGGTCGCGTGTAAGGCGCCCCATCAGAATAACCTTATTCATTTTCTTCTCCTTCCTGGACAACGGAAAATGTCCTGCATACTTTTCTCACAACCGGCTGCACTATCATAAACTTCCCATAGTCATTGAACCCTCTGATAAATTCCAGGGCTTTCTCCTCTGTCTCGAACCTCCTGGCTTTGCTTAACTTGACCGTGTACTGGAAAACACGAGGAAAATCCTTGCTAACATATTTCCTTGCGCTGCCCCTGCTGGCCTCGATAACATAAAAGAAATGTTTGGATTCCTTCTGAATCTCCTGCGGCTCCCCTGCCTTTCCCCTGGCCTTTTCATTCTCATAGGCATTTATCAGGAACTCCACGCACCTGGAGAAATCCTGCTTTGGCCCATCGCACCATCCGCTGTAACTCGGACACTCATTCTTGTACCTGCAACTCATTACCTGCCTCCTTCTCTGAAATTTAATCTGCTGCATCATAATTCATCCAGATTGCCTCTGCCCTCTTGGCTCCGTATGCGGATTTAGAAGGGAATACCACCTTTTTCCACCCTGCCAGGAACTCCTCGTACAATGCGTTCTCATATCCGCTTATCATCACCTTCGCCCTGGTTCCGCATATCACATCCAGGAGCTTTGCATGGTCGGCATCTGACATTTCAAACGCATACTGTTTTCCGTTCCTGGTGTCCAGGACATACGGTGGGTCCAGATACATGAACACATTCTCGCTATCAAACCGCCCGATGACTTCCAGAGCCGGTCGGTTTTCAATCTGCACCTGGCGCAGGCGTTCCGCCACTTCGATGATATTGTTTGGGAGCCTATACCAATCCCAGAGCGCATACATGCGCTCCCTCCCCTGGACATCGTTCTTCCATCCGACTTTGTACTTATTCACCCGGAAACCATGTGACTGCCAGCACGATGTAAGAAATGCTGCCGCCCTCTGGCATCTGTCCTGGCCACCGTCCTCCAGGGACTTGAAAGCCCGGTCATACATTTCCCGGCTGTAGGGCGTTGCCATAACGATTGCCGCCAGGCGTTCTGGCTCAGTCCGTATGCAGTCAAACAAATTCGTGACATTTCCATCTAGGTCATTGATAGTCTCTATCCTACTAGGCTCCTTTTTGAAAAACACCGCACCGGAGCCGAAATACGGCTCCAGGTACGAATGATGATCGGGTATGTACGGTATGATTTCCTTTGCAAGTCCCCATTTTGAGCCAGGATATTTTATGATCTTATCCATAAAGGCCTCCGTGTTTCTGGATGACGGCATCCACTACTTCCACCGGTACATAGCCATATACCGTCTTTATGGGCTTTTTGGCATCCTCGGCATACGGCATGAGCAGCTCCTCCTCTTTATTCAGACCGCCGACTTCCACCGCCTCATATTCTCCGGATTCCAGAGTTTTTCTCGGCAGGCAATACCATGTTTCCCCGGCCTGGACTGACATCTTGAATCCATCTTTACAGAAAATGTGCGGCCTGCTGTCCTGGATTGCCCCTCTTATACGGTATGTCTTTTTGAGGAAATC
>CATKAP010000089.1 GCA_949746255.1 uncultured bacterium | reverse complement strand
CCTTTCCAAAAGTTAAGAATATGATACTAGAAGAATATATGGAAGAGGATGACAAAAAAGGGGGGTACGAAAACGGCTGGGGAGAGCCTGACTTATTTCTATCAATATATGACACAATCGATAGAGGTGAAGACAGAGTTATATGTTTCTTATTAGGTAATTGCACCACATTCTATAACCCATATCACATGCATGAAACATTTAACATCCCAAAAGTCAAAAAGGGGGAGATATGGTATAACGGTAATGTGCTGTTTCAGTGGATAGACGAAAATAAAGTAACTGGAAAATCAGGAAGCAAATTCGATAAAATGATAGAGGGGAGTAAATATGGCAGGTTTGCTATTAATAACGAATATAGTGATGATAGGGACGATTTTATTATGCCACGTACACAACAGGCCACATTTCGTTTTGCCATTGACTATATTGGAAACACTTACGGCGTGTGGTGTGATACTAAAGTGGGCGTCATATTTATAGACACCAAATGGGATACAGGGACAAAATTTAGATATGCATTAACTTTGGAGGACCACCGTGAAAACACGTTAATGACTAAGGGTAAGACAGCATTTTTCATTAAGTGGCTTGGAGACAACTTTAAGCGTGGAAATGTAAGATATGTTAACAAGGAGGTAAGAGCGAAAGCGGAAGGCGCCATAAAATTAATTTTATAAAATGTAAGAAAGTAGTTGATAAATTTAATCTTAAGTGATATAATATAATTAGTAACAATAAAACAAAATTTAAGGAGAGATAATATGAAGAAGAAAATTGAAAAGCTATATGACAGAATTGATTGGAACACAAGTGTTATAGGGCTTGATGTAGATGATGAAATGTTAGTAGTTAATTTTATAACTAAATCAAAATTCGATAAATATGATCAAGTAATTTATTTAAGAAAATTTTATCAGTGCCTTTGCCCATTAAAAGAGTTACTGAATGAAATGTATAGAGAGGCTTACTCATTTAGCTTGGATGACTCTAACATTGACGATTACGACTT
>CATKAP010000088.1 GCA_949746255.1 uncultured bacterium | reverse complement strand
GTTCCACATTTTATAGGGCTGCTGTGTTAAACCACTTCACCACCGCCGTGTAGATGCCAGGGGTTGGATTTGAACCAACGACCTTCGGCTCCTGGCCGACGCTCTATCCAGATAAATTTGCTGTTCACGCCTCTTGAAAGACGCACATTTTTTGACTGAGCTACCCTGACATATGTTGCGGCAGGCAGGACTCGAACCTGCAGTGTAGCGGTTCCCATTTGCATACTTGCTGTCAGTGAAACCAGACGTTTCATATTTTGCATTACCGCCGTGTCTACCATTCCACCACTGCCGCACAAATGCTCGTCTTTCCGAGCCGCCATCGGTTCTCCACTTTTCGTTGTCTGCACCGAAAACTTGGCCCCCGCTGGTTCAAATTCTATCTGGAGAGAATGGAACCAGAAACTAAACACTCCTGATACCAGGGGTGGGACTCGAACCCACGACCACGGGATTAAAAAGTCCTTTTTGAAAATTGCTGTGAGCGTTTCCGTAGATACGCATTGATACGTGCTCTACCGACTGAGCTACCCTGGCGTATCGCTGGTGCGACGCATACCGAATCCACCAGCTTAAAGCTGTATTTAACGAATCGCAGCTTCCCATTTTCGGCTTTTTACATTACAGCACGGTACATACTGCTCTGGAGTTTCGCATCTCATGATGAGTTTTAATCTGTTGCAACCAGATTCGGGAACCCATTTATCCCATGGCTACGGGGGCAGGATTTGAACCTGCATCTTCGGGAGTGACAGTCCAAAAAATGCTGTTAGTGAATCAAAAATACACATTTTTACGCTGCTCTAACATTGAGCTACCCCGCATTATTGATTTTTGGGGGAAGGATAGAGCATGGGCCATTCTCCCATACAAACGATGTTTTCCATGGTTGCGCACCCATTTCAATAAACATAGCGGTCTAATCTTTTCGCATATGCTACATCGTTTTGCATTCTGCTCATCTGTTGCTTTTGACACCAGGCAGCTACTCCCAGTGCGCATGGTCAGCTATTCCATGACGCCCTTCTTTTTTGGTCGCAGTAAAAAGGACTCGAACCTACGACACGCAGTCCCCTTATAACTTTGCTGTAAGTGGAACAGGATATCCCACATTTTTTATACTGTTGCTCTACCGATTGAGCTACCTCTGCATATTGGGGCTTTTGATTGCTGTCTGTGTCCGTTTGAAACACGTTGGAAGCGGAAGCCCCGTAAACCGCTATATCCATTGAACGACGTTTTTTGCCGGATGTGCAATAGACGCATTTTGTTTTCCAAGTTTAGGATGATTTGCTGTTAGCGTCCGACTGTTATCACTCTTCACAAAATCATGCCGAAAGCGGCGAGTATACTGTTGATTTGTCCGTTCTCAGGGCTTGTCTCGTGTTCTATTCATGCAGACCCTCCTTAACTGCATCCTGATCTTCCGCACTCTTGTGGGCGGCTCACATTTGAGGATTGTATGGGGCACCGCCCCATATATTCAACAGCCGATTCGATTACATTTTTCAAGGATAACTCAAACAGTCTGGTCACGTGCTCTATTCATAGCACGAACCTCCTTCCTAAGAATTATCATAACGGCAAATGGGGAGCTGCGGAGTTGAACCGCAAGCAAAAGATTTCCATTCTTTTTTTTGGTAAGATTGCTGTAAGTGTCCGCCGTTGATTACACTTTTATGTGCCGCCACCGGACGCTCCCCGTGTTGCCCGTCTTTCCAGGCTGTCAGTGGTCTTTCCCACCGTCAGAAAGGGGGTCGCCGCCCACCACAGCGGCGATGGCGAAGGGAGTGGGACTCGAACCCACACGTCCTTGCGGGCTACTG
>CATKAP010000087.1 GCA_949746255.1 uncultured bacterium | reverse complement strand
GAAACGCGACGGCGGAAATTCTGTCCTTGTATGTGGCAAGCGGCACAAACGCCGCCCAGGCCATGCAGGCGCGGAGCATCCTCCGTCAGCTGTCTCCGGAGTCGCAGCTTTACAGTGTCCGAAAGTCTGTTGAGCAGATTAACCAGGCCAATGAGCGCCGGAGCCGCCCCGTCAAGGGAATCAGCGCGGACGACGCGCTTGCCGCTTATCAGACCGTCGTTGATGTAATGCGCGGCGCGTTTGCGGATATCGCCAGCGGAGAGGGCGGGGCAAACGTACCGGGCTGGGTGGAGCAGCTTGGGCAGGATCTGGCCAGAAATGCCTCCAGCAGGGCTCTTGACGGAGGCGGCAAAAGGGCCTCCATGTACTCCACGCTGCTGAACGACCTGAATGCCCTGATGCGCAATTTCGTTCCGGCAAAGCGCGGCAAAACTGCGGCGCGGTCCGCCTCCGATATCATTGCGGACCTGTTTGCCAATCGGGCCGAGTATGTCCGCGCATGGGAACAGGCAAAAACCGCTCTGCGGGAACAGTACAAAAACAACCCGGAAGCCCTTGACGCTCTGGAGGATTTCTTGCAGTCTTCCATGAATTACAACGGCGTTGGGCCGGACACGGTTATGATGCGGGCTGTTGCGGAGGCGGCGCTTGAAAACGATGTGGATGTGAAGCAGCTTGTTCTGCGCGGCCAGTATGACGCGGATGCGCTGACGGACCAGATCGCTAACACCCTGACGAAAAATACAAACGCTTCCGGTCCTGACGCGGTGATTGTAAGAGACGCCGTGCGACGGTACATCCAAAACAAAACAGAAGCCTCCCGGCGGTCTGCGTCCCAGTATATTCACTCGGATATCCAGAAGACAATCCGTGAGATTGGGACAAGCGTGTCTGAAATCATCCGCTCCGGCGCACAGTCCAAAGCGGAAATCCAGGGCAAAATCACCGCCGCTTTGATTCAGCAATACGGCGTCAGCCAGGAAGCCGCGCCTGGTATCGCCGAGGCGATTGCGCAGGACTTTGAAAACATGGTCTGGGAGCGCTCCAGGGCGCGGCTTGACAGCATGTTCAAGGACCGCCCGACGCGGACACGAAGGACCCTGAGCGAAAAGTTTGAAGAGCTGGTGAATCTCGGCGCGTTCTCCGGG
>CATKAP010000086.1 GCA_949746255.1 uncultured bacterium | reverse complement strand
ACTTATTTTAGCATGACTTTTTTATTCCCTTTTACTTACGTTATTAGCCGCTAAAAAAAATGAAATCCCGCTAAAAAATGTGTGGTGTTTTTTTTAGCAAAATGCCATTTTTAGGCTATTTGCAAATTATTAAAAGCCCATGTATTATTGATTTTATAGGAAAGGAAGGCAAACATATGAAAAAAAATATGACGTTAGAGACAGAGCCTATTGAGAGTATTTCTACAAATGATTTCAATGAATTTAAAGACGTAGCTGTATATGAATTAAAAGATACCAGTATTGTATCTAAATCACATAAGCTGATAATGTCTCAATTGGATTTTTCCGTCATGGAGCAGAAAATATTTTTAATGGCACTTGCTGCTTACCGTGAAAGCGTCGAGAAAGGGCAGGAAACATTAGAATTTAAGTTTAGTGCAAATGAAATCCGAAAACTATTTGATACCAGCAGTAATTCTATTTATAAAAAAATAGAAGATACTGCGGATCGATTGACAAGCCATCGTATTGCTTATAAAGAAGATGAAGAAAATTTCACTTATGTCGTTCCTATTCCATATGCTGATTATAATGGTGGAGAATTAACCGTTAGACTGGAAAAATCAATGAGAGAAGCATTATCCCTCTCAAGTAAAACATACCGTGTTGATATGTTACTTGGTAATTTTAAAAACCTTAAAAGCAAATATTCAATCCGGATCTATGAATTATTAAAAATGTATCTAAGTGATAATAATATTGATTCCCGGGATGGATGGAAATCAATTACTATGGATGTTATCGAATTTAAACTTATGATAGGAGCTGCATCCATGATTGACGGGGAAAATGGAAAAAAATTAGTTAAGGATTCTTATCCCCGGCCCTACAATTTTAAACAAAGTGTATTGGATAAAAGCAAAGGAGAATTAGAAGAATGCACAGATATTCTTTTTGACTATGAATTGACTAAAAATGGTAATGGCGATCCTGTTATTACATTAAAGACTATAGATCGGTTAAATTATCATGAAAAAGAAATGTCTGATGTAAATGTGATTCCTTCTGAATCAGATGGGGGCATGGACGCTTTTGTTGAAATCTTCACTATGTGTACTACTTTATTTGAAGGAAAAAATATTAATGCCAATCAAATTAAAGAAATAGTTGTAGCCAGTCATTTTAATTTTAGTATTATCCGGACCACCTATAAATTTTTGAAAAGGATGAACTGTCCTGAAGATAAACTATATGAAAGTATAATGGATGAATTGCTTCATCCTGATATTGATTAATAAACGAATAAGAAAAGAAAGAGAGGAGGTGTAAATACATGATAAAAGATAAAGAAGAGTTTTTATTTAGTTCCAGTAATGGATCCTATAAGATTGGAAACCATTTATTTAAAAAACTGGTATCCAATAAAGTCCCTGGCATAGATGGAAAAACTTATCGTTCTGTTTCCAATGCAGAATTATCAGCTATTATGTATTTTACAACTATCTCTGACTCATCCGGGTTTATTAAAGACTTTAAGATTTCAGATTTAAAATATTCTGTAAAATGCTCTCAAAAACATTGTTACAATATTGTATATAACCTACAGAAAAAGGGGTTTATTTCCGTAACCCAAAAAGATAGTTGGACCGGATTATATGATATTAAGCTCTTGGATAATGATTTTTCTAAAAAAATTGATTATAAAAAAAGAGAAAATCACTATCTTAATACTAATCATTTCTTATTACAAGATATGGACTCTGATTTTTATGATTTAACTCTGCCAGCAAAAAAAATATTTCTTATTATGTTAAAGGGATATGATTATAAACATGGGT
>CATKAP010000085.1 GCA_949746255.1 uncultured bacterium | reverse complement strand
GACGAAGGAACACGTTCAGCTTCTTTTAGGCCGTGTTGGTGATGGTTCTGCTCTTTGGTTAAACGGTGACTATAAACAGACAGATCATAAAACATTTGCGGAAAATAATGGGCTTATGATTGCTGTAGATCGGCTCAAAGGACATAAGCGGTTTGGCTATGTCAAGTTTCTCAAGACTGAGCGAAGTGAAACAGCAGCAATGGCTGATTTGCTTGATTAAAATAACAATAATTATAATCAAAAGGAGAGATGTTATGATTAACAACTTTATGTGTGAACGTTGTGACCATTATATGGTTTGTGAAAAGCTGAAGCCTCTGATGAAGTTTCATGAGAGCGCAAAGAAGGATATGATGATTACACTGACAATGGAAGAGTGTATGGATTATGCGCCTGATGCAGATGTAAAGGGTGATGATTCTGCAAGCGAAGATTAAGGGTAAAATATTTGCCCTTAGAAGGGAGTGATAACAGTTGGAACAAGCAGAGTTTTTAAGCCGACAGTTTGATTTGCTCTCTCAACGTTTGACTGATCCTGCTATTGAATGGCAGGATATAGCGGACTTACGTGCTGAACATACAGGTGAGGATGAACACCGTGATACAATTCGTAAGGGAGCAAAATTGTTCTATGAGTATTTGGAGGCTGGTTGGATTAAAAATCCGCAAGAAAGTTCCACTGTTACTCCCACCGAAGCAACTGTTCAAATGCGTGAATTACAAAAAGAACGCTACAAAGTTCAAACTGAAAAGTTAGAATTAAATCGTTGGCTACGTGAAAATGCTCGTGATGAATTGATTGTAGAGCATATTTGTCAAGCAGTTGCACAGTTGAAACCTTTAGTGATTCCTGATCCAATTTATACTGAATTGTCTGACAGAGAAGGTGTTTTGTTATTTGGTGATGAACACTATGGTACTGAATTTGAAATTCGTGGCCTCAGTAATGAGGTAATTAACTCTTATAGTCCTGAAATATTTGAAAATAGAATGTGGAATTTGTTAGATCAAACTATTTCTATTGTTAGAAAAGAAGGTTTTTCAAGAATCCATGTATTTTCATTAGGCGATTTTGAGGATGGTTTACTTAGGGTTAAACAGTTAATGCAGCTTCGGTATGGCGTAGTAGAGGGTACTGTTCGATATGCGGATTTTATTTCAAACTGGCTGAATGAATTGAGCAAATACGTTGAAGTTGAATTTCAGACTACTAATGGAAATCATACAGAATTACGTATGCTTGGTCAGCCCAAAGGTACATTTACAAAAGAAAATATGAGTCTTGTGGTAGAAGCAATTATTACTACAAGGCTTGTGAACAATCCTAATTTTACTTTTACCAAGAATCCGACAGGGTACATTTATGCTGATATTCTTGGATATAAGTTACTTGGTATTCATGGTGAAGTGAAAAGTATGGAACAGGCCATTAAAGATTTTTCGCAGATATATCGTGTTCAGCTTGACTTTCTGATTGCTGGTCACAAACATCATTCTCGTAGTGAAACTGTGGGTATTAATCAGGAAGTGATCAATGTCCCAAGTATTATCGGCGTTGATGATTATTCTTTGTCTATTCATAAAACCTCAAATGCTGGAGCAACATTCCTTGTTTTTGAAAAAGGTAAGGGAAAATCTATTGAGTATGCAATTAAATTGTGAGGTGGTATATGAATAGAAATGAATTAATCGCAGATATTGCAAGTAGAACAGAACAATCTAAAAAGGATGTTGCAACTTTTATGGACGCATATGAGGCAGCGATTGTAAATGCAATTAGTAATGGT
>CATKAP010000084.1 GCA_949746255.1 uncultured bacterium | reverse complement strand
ACATCTTGCGATTTGTTTTCTGGCCTTCGCAACCATCTGTGCTGCTTCAGTTCCCGCCTTATGCAAACTACTTGGATTTCCATAACAATCATGAATTGCCCAACAAGCAGCTTCAAAAGCATCTCTGGAAATTTTAGTAGTTGCAGCATTATCAAGATAGATCATTTAATCACTCCTTATTCCCATCGCTAAACTCTTGAATATATTTTTGATATGCCTGACCATATTCTTTGCGACCAGATTCAATATTTTTTTCAATTTCGGTATCCTCTAAGTCTAAAACACTTTGTCCTCTATCAAAAAAGTCGCAAGGTTCATCACTTTCACATTGGTCATGCCAAATACAATCTAAGCACGTATACTTTTCAGTTTCCATATTAACAAAACACTCCTATTCACATAATATTCCTCCTTTGTAATTATAAATGTTGTTATTTAGTTAAAAATAGCTGCTACAAATTCACTTTCCATAGCATCTTTGCCATTATAAGAATACGTAGAAGAAATATTTAAGATTTTTTCTGCTCTCGTAATTGCAACATACATAAGTCGCTTTTCCTCATCAATGTTTTCGCTTTTCTCATGAGGCAACAATCCTTGATTAACTCCAGCAACAAAAACAATCGGAAACTCAAGTCCCTTAGACTTATGAATCGTCATAAGCTGGACGGAATTAGGATCATGTTTTTTCTCCTTTGAAAATTTCATCATAAAGGAAATAAACCGCTTTGTATCATTGTAATTCGAGGCCATACGCTGAAGCGTATTCAAGTTATCAGTGCGGCTATCATCGTTGTCACACAAATCCTTTGAAACATAAGAATCCAGATTCAACGTTTCCCGCAGATCAGCAATCATATCTGCAACTGTTTTATACTTTGACTCACTAATTGACTTGATCGTTGCATGAATACTATTTACGCTATTTTTTACTTTCCAATTAGTTCTACTTACTCTGAACATGGCACAATAAAGAGACATTTTTTCTTTTCTGGCAGTACGTTTAACTTCCTGTAAAAATGATTGACCAAGATAACGATTAGGCCGATTATAAATATACTCAAATGCTTCATCGTCATTTATGTCACAAACTAACCGCAAATACGACAAAACAATCTTAATCTCACGGCGATCAATAAACGACATACCATCTACAATCGAATACGGAATTTCACTTCGATACAATGCCGTTTCAAAATTCTGCAACTGAGCATTTGTTCGGGTTAGAATTGCAATGTCTTTGTAATCATATCCTGCTTCAATATATGTCTGAATCTTTTTCGCAATCCCATTTGCTTCTGCACTTTCATCATCATACCTGGTATACTGTGGCTCTTCAAACTTTTTCTTATCTGCAATACTTTCTACATAATGTCGATGCTTCGATTCTGGAATACATTCAGCAAAATGATTTGCCGCTGCTACAATATCTTGACTACTCCGATAATTCTTGTTCAGATGAATAATTCTTGCGTTAGGCCAGTCCTCATCAAAGTTCATTACAAACTTATTATCACTACCCCGCCACATAAAAATATTCTGGAGCGGATCATCGACAACAAAAATATTTTTATACCTTGCGCCAATCAGTTTTATGATCTCGTACTGAACGGCATTCGTGTCCTGCATCTCATCAGCCAAAATAAATTGATACTGCTCCTGACAATACCGAAGCCCTTTTTCGTTAGTGCTTAAAATCTCATAGCACTTTACCAACATATCATCAAAATCTAACTGATTATGCTCGGCCTTGTATTTT
>CATKAP010000083.1 GCA_949746255.1 uncultured bacterium | reverse complement strand
GAAGACTTTCAGGCTTGCGGTGCGCTCGTGATGAAAGGGGCAGCGCAGATAGCCGTGCCGGTCCGGGCAGAAGCCGTAGTGCTCGAAGACGCGCCGGGGCGGCAGGGATTCCCGGAGAAGCCGTGCGTCGGAGGCAAGGCTTCCCTGGGAACTGTACCTGCGGCGCATCAGAATGGGACGTCCGCGTCGTCCGGCAGGGGACCGTCCCAGCCCTCTGCGGGCCCGGGCACATTGACGGCGCGGCCTGCGGTTTTGGGGCGCTGGGAGGCGTCCAGCAGCTTCTTCGCGGGGGGGGTGAAGTCGCCCTCCTGGATGGCCTTGACGGAGCGGACCTGGGCCACGTAAAGCCGTTCTCCTACGGAACCGTTATTTTTGATGTACTCTTCCTCACCCAGGACTACGCCCACGAGCTTGCCCTCCAGGCCGGCCGGGTCCGGCCTTTCCGGGTGAAAGCGGTAACTGGGATTGGACGCTTCCACGGCAGAAATAAACGCTTTGAAAAAGCCCCATGCCTTTTCTTTGTAGGAGCGGATGAAGGAGATAGGCCAGAACCCGGCGCGGTCAAAAGTGTCCTGGTTCGCGCCCTTGTAAGCCCCCTCGGAAAAGTCCCATTCGATCCGCAGATACTCTTTTTTCTCTACGTCTTCCACGTGCTCAATCCGGGCGATGTACGCTCCGGGTTCCGGACGTTCAAATTCTCCGGCCTCCTGGATGCTGTCCCAGTTTTCAAATGCTTTCATGCTCAGGCCCCTCCTCGTTTTTTACATCTTTCAGGGGTTTCAGGCCCCAGAAATCACGAATAATTGTGTCTGCCAGTTTCAGGTCATTGTCTATTTGCGGCGGAAACATTTCCATCGGGCTTTTTGCTGTGCTGATGCCGCAGGACTGGGTTTGGAAATAGTGCTTGTCCTTTTCCGCCCGGCACAGAAGCACAATCGAGCACCGGCCTTCGATGGTATCTTTTTCGTCCAGCAGCTTCCCCATTGTCTTAGCCTTGATCATACCGGTGGCGGACAGCTCCACGTGTTGGAGAAAGTACACGATTACATCGGGCGGGGTGCAGTCCGTAACAAATTTGATCAGATTCCGGAAGTTACACCCAATACTTTTGAAAAGCCCATAATTATCCATTGTGTTGATGTTGTCAAAGTACTGATCAGACATCAGAAATTGCGCGTCGTCAATGGCGTAAGCCCGCAGCCTGGCGCCGCCCAGGCTTTTCATAATGACATCGTAGCCCACGCCATTAGCGCAGGGCAGCTTCTTGCGGAACGGCAGGGGCTTCGACGCCACGTTGAAGATGCCAATCTCGCCAGGCTCGAAGTTCCGCAGGGAGGTGGATTTCCCACTCCCGCTTTCGCCCAGGATTAACACAGGGATTCCCATTTACTTCACCACCAAACTTTTCCTTTTTACTATCTGCGCCCCAGGGACGGGGACACCGCTTTGAAGAAGGTCCTTCACGCCGTCTTTCAGTACGACGGGCTTATATTTCACGCAGTCTGTGTGCCCGGTTTCCTCCGCCCAGCGGATAATTTCTCTTTCGTTGTCCAGCTCCACCGCGGAGGCTGTGTGGTAACGCACGCTGGCCCTGGGGGATTTGAACGTCTCGCCCTGGAGGAACCAGGCAATCCGCTCCAGGAGACTGCTGCTGGTCTTTTGCAGCGCCTTTTTCCGCTTCGACAGAGCCTCCGCTTCCCTCTTGACGGCCTCCGCCTCCGCCGTGGTATTCTTGTACCATGCGATCAGGTTGTCCAG
>CATKAP010000082.1 GCA_949746255.1 uncultured bacterium | reverse complement strand
GGGCTTCGTATAACTCAACCTTTATCAGCTTTGCCGCCGTTCTCGGCGGCTTTTCTTTTACGCTCTGCACCGCTTAAAATTCCCCTCGCAGGGGAATATCGCGCCCGCGCGATTTCAAGGGGTGGCGCATACTCTAAACCGCATAAACAAGCCCATAAACCGCGGCACGGCTTTTCTTTTAATCTTTTCTTTTACGTTAGTAGTATTTTACACTTATTATATAATAATATTAGTCCCCGAAAACTTTACATATACAAACCGATAACTTTATAGCCGCTAACCGAAATTTTTGTATCTACTAACCGAAAATAATATAGGTAGATTTATATAAATTTCGGTTAGTATTTTCGTATAAATAAAAAAACCCTGATTTTAGCAAAAATCAAAGGCTTCGGATAAAGTAAAACCGCCCCTGAAAGGGCGGTTTTTTAAGCTTTGGCAACGACTATAAGCGCAAGCTGTTACTTGCGCTTAAACATTCTTGATATAATTAATTCCTTAACCCGTGTACGGCATCGGCAACGTTGCCCCGTATCCGTATAGCCCGTATCTCGGCAACGTCGGCATAAATATTGCGGCTCGGATATTTCCGCTTCGGATATGCCGAGTTCTGCAAGCCGCTTTAAATAACGTGCTTGCGCTATGTTCCAAAGCTCTTGCGCTTCCTGCACGTTCTCGCCGTTCTCCTGGGCAGTAAACGTTTCGCTTATTGCCTCGTCAAGCTCTGATTTTGCGGCGGTAAATTCTTCGTCATTAAACGCGAGCTCACGCGCGGCGGCGGTTCTTGCTTCGGCTTCTGCGTGGAGCTCTGCATATACCTTTTCAATGGCTTCTTCGGTTATCTCGATTTCGTCGGAATTATAAATAAAATCTACTTTCTGCGGCTCGTATGTAGAGCGAAGCTCCACAGCCAAAACCTCATACGGCACTACAAATATGCTTTTGGCGTTCCCAGGAACGCCGCGCTCCTGCGTGATTTTATAATATGGCTTGCCTTTCTCGTCCTTGTATTTAAGACGTTTTTTACGGTAAAGTAATTTCGCCCGTAATATCGGTGTTATTGCATACGATACGGTTGACTTTGGCAAGTTTAAAAGCGTTGCAAGCCCTTGCTCCGAACTGTAAAAATAATTTATCGGCTCGCGGGTCTTAAAGTCGTAATTGATATATTCGCCGTTCTCGTCGGTTTCCAGGTAGTGCGCTTTAATGCGTTCAAGTATCATAACCGACGTTGCGGGAAGCTTCTTACGCTTGCCGTCTATATCAAATTTTTTTGTGTGCAGATAATTTTCCAAGGGGAAGTAATTGCCGCTTACCTTAGGAATTATTTTGTATTTATTCTTGCCTGTTTCGGCAATAAGATTATCTAACAGCCTCAACTGTGTTAAGTTCTCTTTTGCCGTTACCCAAGTAAGCCCGCAAGCTCTTGCAATGTCTGCAACGGGCAACTTAACGTGCAAGCCGAAGTTCTTGCGCACAGTCCAAATATACGCTAAAATCTTTATTTTGGCGCGTGAAAGCGGCTTGCCGAACTTGTCGGCAAACGGATTAACTTTCCCGTTTTTAGCTTTGCCCAGGAACTGCACGGGGCACAACGAAAACTCCGTCGCTTCGGGAAGCTCGATATTAAGTTTTTTTGTTGCTGTGTCCTGCATTGCGTTTCCTTTTGATATTACTTTAAATGATTTTCAACTGTCCCAAACCGTCGGGAAGTTGCGGCGG
>CATKAP010000081.1 GCA_949746255.1 uncultured bacterium | reverse complement strand
GGCTGTGGCGTTTTTGGACAAGATGCAAAGGAAGTTGCTGAAATATTTAAAGAATATCTTGATACATCACACAAATGTTTTGAAAAAGTTATATTTGCAGTCCCTAAAGGAAGGGATAAAAATTATGAGGCATTTGAAGGAATTTTTGGTAATTGAAAACTTGATTTCAACGGAAGGATAGGAGGAATATTCATGAAATATATTGAATGGATTTTTTCTGGCATTGGTGTTGTGATTTTAACTTGGTTAGGACATATACTTTCTAAGGTAATACATAAATATAAGAAAAAAGAGAATAAACCTCCAAAAGAATATTTTGATGATTCAAAATTTATTTCAGAATATCCTCCAGACGGAATTAATATTCTTGTTGGAAATACGCTTATAAAAAGTTGGACTATTCAAAACAATGGTAATATTATTTGGAAAAACAGATATCTAAAGTGTATTAATGATATTCCCGATTTTTTTTATCCAGAAAAAAGAATAGTAAAAATACCAGAATTGAAACCAGGTGAGCAATTTACCTTAAAAGTAAAGTATTTTGTAAAAGAGGAAGGTGAATATTTTTCACAGTGGAAGATATTTAATGAATTTGATGAAATGATGTTCCCTCAAAAAAGGGGACTTGGTATTTTTGTAAGGGTTGTAAAAGAAGAAAAGTATGCAAAAAGATAAAATTCGATTTTCATTGAAGGCAGAATAAGATTCATCAATGATTTGAAGTTTGGCGGAGGAGAAAAGTATGTGTGGAAATTATGGAATAGCTTTTTTGGATAAAAATGAGAAAGGATTTTCTGAAACAGAACCTCTGTTGGTGTTTTTTGATAAAAATGATACTATGCACCATGTCAAGGATGAAATAACGGAATTAATTCATAGCGGATGCAAAAACATAACTGTATTTCGTTATGACAAATGGTATGATGAGGAGCCAGAAGGATATCTTGATTGGAATTGGATTATTCAAAGAAAAGTTGAGATATAATAGTTGAAATCCGGTTTTTATTTGTATAGGGGGATAAAAATATGTTAGGAAAATTTGAATTTAATATACAAGAATATATCAGCATAAGAAGTGAAATGT
>CATKAP010000080.1 GCA_949746255.1 uncultured bacterium | reverse complement strand
GTTCAAACGCTTTACGCCCGCGTCGTATTCGTCCTTGTCAAGTTCAAAGCCGACAAAGTCGCGTTGCAACTTATGTGCGGCAACCGCCGTCGAGCAACTACCCATAAACGGGTCAAGTATAAGGTCGTGCGGTTTTGTGTGTTGTTTGATTATTCGCATTAAAAGCGGTATCGGCTTTTGGTTTTGGTGTATTTGTTCATTGCCTGTTACGCGGGCGTATGTCCATATATCGTCGTATCGCGGCACATCGGGGTTGAATTTTGCCCGCCCTTTGTTTGCGTAAATGATAAACTCGTACCGTTTGCCGTATTGCGCCTCCAAGTCACCCGCCGTGTGGTTGCCTTTGTCCCATACGATAATGTTTTTGATTGTAAAGCGCGTTTCGATTTGTTGTTTGAAAAAATCGACTTTATCAGAGCCGCAAAACATATAAAGCGGGGTGTCGGCTTTCATAACGTCGTAAAGTAACGGTATCAAGTCGACAATGAGTTGCGGGTTGCTGTCGTTCTTTATGGGCTTGCAAAACTTGTCTTGCTTATTCTGCCGCCTATTCGATTGATAGTTGATAAGGTACGGCGGGTCAGCAATCACGCAATCAGCGTGTACCCCCCCGTTGCATATCACGCAACCCGTCAAGGCAATCAACGTTGTAAATGTTGTTGCGCTCGATTATCATTGCCCGCCGCCTTCCGTTTGCTTTTCAAGAAAATTGACCGCCGCGTCGTATTCGGTTTTATTTACTACCTCCCAACAATGCGATGTGTCACCGTTGTTGTATGTAACAAAATAAAGCACTTCGTATTTTTCGGGGACGGTTTCGGTGTGCACGTTCGGCACAAGCACGAAGTCACCCGTCCAAAAATTATATTTGTATTCGTAGTCTGTGACGGTTTCTTGTGTTTGTGGGGTATATCGTGCGTCCTCGATTACCTTATCGACGACGACTCGGTCGTTGCACGCCGTAAAACATATCGCAACAATAGCGCACAACAAACATAACGTGATTGCTTTTAATCTTTTCATTTCCTGCTCCCCCTGTGTTCTTTCGCAAACGGACACGTCGCCCAATGCGGCGTATAACCTTTACCGTCAACAAGTGGTACAAGTCCGCTTTGCGTCGGGCGCACAACGCTTGCTTTTAATACTTTGCCCGCGTCCGTGACAACAACGTCTTTGCCTTTGATGTTGTCTTGATAGTCGACCGCCGCCGCGTCACACGGCATTTTGCGCCCGTTCTCGGTCGTAATAAATATGATGTCAGCACCGCACGAGCGGCACTTTGTGATATTGTGCTCCATTATTCAACCTCCAAAATAAATTTGTTTAATTGTTCGCCCGTCCGTTTTCGGGCGCGGTACGTAGTCCATAAAATCGCACGTGCGGTATAACTTGCGATTGTTACACCAACGTTGTAAATCTTTCAAAATTTGCGGCGCGGTCGGTTTGCGGTAAATTCGCACATCGGGCAAGTACCCACACTCTTTGACGCGGCGCACCCTGTAAAGGTCTTGCTCGAACGTCGTATCGTAATTTGTTAGAATATATACGATTGCTTTTGTGTCGCGAGTCGGGCAATACTCTTGAAAGATTTTCAAACCCTTTACAACCGCCGCCTCGTTTTTCATAAAGTCAAAAGCAAAGTGCACGCGCTCGACCTTAATTTGCTTTATCAACAATGCGATTTTCGGGGTCATAAACCTTGC
>CATKAP010000079.1 GCA_949746255.1 uncultured bacterium | reverse complement strand
TTTCATATGCCGCCTTTGTTGCTCCACCTGCATTTTCCATCAAATTAAGCGCTTCCGCAAAATCTGCAGATCCTTTTCCCGCTAATACCAATACACTGTTTAATGCCTCAGTTGAGCCAAAGAGTTTTGCCATTGTTTCCGCATTTCCGCCAGTCTTTTCTTTAATTTCTTCCAAAAAACTAGCCCATCCAACACTTTGTAAATGTGCAGCGGAAAAATCAAGCCCTAATTTTTCCGCAACCTTTCCTGCGTCTGAAGACGGTTTCATGATATTGCTGTATGCCGCTTTCAGCCCTGTTATCGCCTCACTCGTAGCTATTCCATTTTTTGTTAGAACCGCAACACTACTAAACAATTCTTTTGTGGAAACATTTAATGTTGCTGCAATGGGAATGACTTTCCCCATACTGCTTGCCATATCTCCAAAAGAAGTTTTTCCATAGTTCTGCGCCATCAACATTTGATTACTTATATCTTCCGCTTGGTCTGCCTCTAACGTATAAGCATTCAACACTGTTGTTAGCCCATCTACCGCTGTTGCTGCATCTGTAAAACCTCCTTTTGCTGCTTTTATTGCTGTTGAAACAAATTCAACACTTGATGCCGTGTCAACACCTGCTGAAATAGCTTGGTATTGCGCTTCCGCAATATCCGCCACACCAATCCCCATCTCATTAGACAAGTCTATGACTTGTCCCTTCAATGCATCAATTGGAACTTTTGTCATATCTGCAATAGTACTAACTTTTGCCATAGCATTTTCAAAATCCAATGATGTTTTAACTGCTGCAATCCCCACCCCTGCTATCGGGGCTGTTACGGTCTGCACCAGGCTTTTGCCTGCGTTCTGGATTGCGTTTCCTGCGCTCTGGATTCCCTTTCCAGCCTTTTTTGCCTCATTGGACATTCTGCGCATACTTTCAATGGCCTGCCGTGATGGATTGCTGAAAGCGTCAACAAACTGGAGACATGTGCTTATCACTCTTCCCATCTTCTAACCCTCCACGTCTCCAAGCATTGTGCTTAATATTCCATTTATCTCTTCATTGCGGTCTTCTATATGCTTCAGCATATAAGCGTGGGCAATCCTTTTTTTTCCATAAGAAAGGTTCATGTATTGTCCAATTTTCCAATGAAAAAAGCGATAGTGCAGGTAATCAAACTGAACCTCACTATCGCTCTCTATCAGTTTTTTATTTCTTCGTCCACATCATCCCGGTCAATATTAAATCCCGCCATTTTATTTATTTCTGCAGCAATGTAGTTCACTTCCCCTTTAAACAGCTTCAATGCTGCCATTGCCGGCGTTGTCACTCCTAAATGCTCCATTAATTTTCCATCCTTCAATGGCGGATCTATCACCCCTGCCGCAGTGATTAAACTGTTCATATCCAGTGTTTTTTCTATAATCTGATTTCCTTCATCATCTAGGCCCGTTGCCGTCAAATCCAGCACTTCCTGCGGATTCACGCTCTGTATGGTAATATACGCTTTTTCTCCCAAGGTATCAGACAACACCATGCTTTTGAGTTTTTTTGTTTTTCCTTTTTCAAACTCCCCTTTGTCAATTTTCATTAATTTTTCCACTAAATTCATAATCCTTTTTCCTCCATTCCTTTAATTCGCCGCAGGCACGTCAATACTCTCATTGAGTTCCCAATTGTTAAAAGTAAACCCATAGCTTCGC
>CATKAP010000078.1 GCA_949746255.1 uncultured bacterium | reverse complement strand
TTGTCGCAAGCAGTGAAAAGCTGGGCGCACCGCCGTTAAAAGAAAAAACAACCCTATACTAAAAAGTATAAGGTTATGAATTACGCCGCCGCACGAAGAAGGGGGCGATTTGCAAGCGGTTTAGCGCAAACGCCCCTTTCGTGCGGCGTTCATATCTTTCTTTTTATTCGGTTGTTTTATTTTGTGGCGGGTGCTTGAACGCGCGGCGCAGCCGCGCGCTCGTTTATTCAAGCACCCGCCACAGTGCCAAATTTTGTTCAAAACAAAAATTGTTACTTATTGAGTGTTGATAAATAAGTAACATATTTTTATAATTTAAAGTGTTTATAGGAGAACAAATATGATAGAAGAAAAAGTTGGTAATCGCATAAAAGAACTGCGTGGCAAACTTGGCATAAGTCAAGAAGAATTAGGCTTTCGTTCAGGTGTCCATAGAACATATATCGCAAGCCTTGAAGTCGGTAAACGCAATATTTCAATAGCTACATTAGAAAAAATCGTTAAGGCTCTTGAAGTATCGTTTAGTGAATTCTTTAATTTTTAATAAGGGGTAAATAACAAATGACAAAGACGGAATTATTTATTCAGTTAGCGCAACCAGACAGCAACGGCGTGAGTCGTTGGGTAAGCATATCAGAATTTGTAGGCGTATATGCTTGTTTAACCTTTGGTAACGGGGCTTCTTGGGCAAGAAAAGAGTCCACCCTTGCTAAGAAGTATGTTATTGAATTTGACAAATGTATTTCAAGCGGAAACGGCATTGATAGAATACGGCTTAACGGTTTTAATAACGGTGATTATTCTCAATATATCCGTGCCGATATCAAAAAGGCAATAAAGGCAAGGCGGTGTGTTGTTTTGGGTACATCCAACCCCGAAGTTGACCATAAAAACGGAATGAAAAACGAAGGCAGAGTTATGAGAAATGAAAATCAATGCCTTGAAGATTTTCAACCTTTGAGCAAGGCGGCAAATGACGCTAAAAGACAATTTTGTAAAGAATGTAGGCAAACAGGTATTCGTTACGACGCTAGAT
>CATKAP010000077.1 GCA_949746255.1 uncultured bacterium | reverse complement strand
GTAAGGAAGTTGTTGTAGAAACCGGCAAATACGCGGAACAAACCAACGGTTCTTGCATAGTAAGATGCGGAGAAACGGCCGTTATGGTTTCGGTATGTATGTCGGCGGCTCCCCGCGACGGAATGGATTTCTTCCCTTTGCAGGTAGACTATGAAGAAAAAATGTATTCTATCGGTAAAATACCCGGCGGCTTTAAAAAACGCGAAGGCAGAGCGAGTGATAAAGCTATATTAACGGCGAGACTTATCGACCGGCCTTTGCGTCCTTTATTCCCTAAGGGGCTTTTTAACGACGTGGTTGTAACGGCTCAGGCGCTTTCGGTTGAACCCGACGTTTCTCCGGAACCTCTTGCTATGATAGGTTCGTCGGTAGCTTTAGCTATTTCCGATATTCCTTGGGCCGGTCCTACAGGTTCGGTTGTAGTAGGAATGGTTGACGGAAAATATGTCATAAACCCCGACCTTGCGCAGAGAGAGAAGAGCGCTATTCACCTTAACCTTGCGGGTACCAAAGACGCTATACTTATGATAGAAGCGGGCGCAAACGAAGTTACCAACGACGAAATGGTCGGCGCAATCATGTTCGGACATGAAGAAATAAAGAAAATATGCGCGTTTATTGAAGATAAAATAGTTCCCGTGGTCGGAAAAACAAAACTTGAAATCGAACTTTATCACATCCCCGAAGAACTCGATAAAGAAGTGAGAAAGTTTGCTTCCGCAAAGATTGATTGGGCTATTGATACTTTTGACAGACAGGAAAGAGAAGTAAGACAAAATCAGGCGGAAAAGGAAGTTTTGGAACATTTCGCCGAAATTTATCCTGAAAACACCCGCGAAATCAAAGACAGCCTTTATTATTTAACCAAAGAAAAAGTTCGTGCAAAGATTTTCGATAAAGGTATTCGTCCCGACGGCAGAGGACTTAAAGACGTTCGTCCTATTTGGTGCGAGAAAGGAATACTTCCCCGTGTACACGGTTCAGCAATATTTACGAGAGGCCAAACCCAAACGCTTACAAGTTGTACTCTAGGTATGCTCGGTGAAGCTCAGCGTTTGGAAGGACTTGACGAAGAGACTTCCAAAAGATATATGCATCAATACAATTTCCCCGGATATTGTACGGGTGAAGCAAAGGCTTTGCGTTCTCCCGGCAGACGTGAAATCGGACACGGCGCTCTTGCTGAACGTGCGTTGGTTCCCGTTATTCCAGACGAAAATTCTTTCCCTTACGCTATAAGAGTGGTTAACGATATTCTTTCATCTAACGGTTCATCGTCTATGGCTTCGGTATGCGGCTCCACGATGGCGCTTATGAACGCAGGCGTGCCCATTAAGGCTCCCGTTGCGGGCGTTGCCATGGGACTTATCAAAAATCAGGAAACGGGAGAATTTAAGGTTTTAACTGATATTCAGGGACTTGAAGATTTCCTCGGCGATATGGACTTTAAGGTCGCGGGCACGGTTAACGGAATTACGGCGATTCAGATGGATATCAAAATCAAAGGTATTTCCGAAGAAATCATGCACACTGCAATCGAGCAGGCAAACGAAGGCAGACAGTTCATTCTTTCCAAAATGCTTGAATGTGTTCCCGAGGTAGCTCCTAAGCTTTCCGACTACGCGCCCAAGATTTTAAGTGTTGAAATCGAACCCGATAAAATCGGCTACGTTTACGGTAAGCAGG
>CATKAP010000076.1 GCA_949746255.1 uncultured bacterium | reverse complement strand
GACATTATGCAGGGGATAACGGTCAATACGTTATCTTTTGTGAACGTTACATCGATAATATCAAAATCAAGTTGCGCCCAGGACTGCGCAAAATATGCGTTGCTGTCGATAACTTTATAACTACCGAAATTTCCGCCGATAACCGCCCAATCTATGGTGCGTTCGCCTTGTGTAACTTCGTGGACAACATATTCGCTTTGATAATATCTGAACAAATAAACCGTTTCGGGCTTTTCCTTTTTCGCGGCGTTATTAATAAACGTGCAAAAATCTTCGTAATCTCTTTCGGCAATGTAAAATTTATCGCAAAATAATTCTTTATCCGGATAATATTCAATGTCCTTAACGGTTACTTTTTGAATAGCCGAAACTTCAAATTCGTTTTCGCCTTTTAATTGCGTTCCGAATAATTTATCCCAAAGACTGTTTGAAACAATGTTATCGGTCAATTTGTAAGTATCGTCCGATTGAATATTGATATCCGTAAATTTTTCGTCAACGTTTTCGAACAGGTCGGCATTATATTTTCCGGCAACGGGATTTTCACCAACGCCGAAACGCTCCGTAAACGTTTCAAACCAACCTTTAATATTTTTTAATTTGTTGCCGATAAGCTTTTCGCGCGGTAAATCGTAGGTGTCCGCATTGCCGTTATCAGCGTAAAAAATATAGCTCAACTTTTTTAATATACGGTCGTATTCCGTAACCGGCATATTGTTATAAGTATTAAAAGCTAAATACCCAAAATGTAAAGCCTGGATAGCTTCCATAGCTTCTTTCGGCTGTTTGGAAGCGACAAGGGTAAATTTGCTTTTGCTGTTGTTGTAGTTGTTGAGATAATCGCCCCCGTCAACTTCTTCGTTAAGCAGAGAATACAACTCGTTGTAAATATCCTTGTTGCCGGTAACGAAAATAGGCGACGTCAACGCGTTAAGCCAGGTTGCGTGTATTGCCGACATTTCGCCGGAACTTTCCAAAATATCATTAGGCACGGAAAAATATACGCTGTGCAGAGTGTCACGGGTGTACCCGTCCTTGTGCGTGCCTTGCGGTCTGTAATACGTTTGTTGTACGTCCAGATTTAAAACCGTATCGAAACCGTCCACCGAACATTTAAGCGTGCTTTCCTGCGCGGTTGCCGCGCCATAGCCTTTTGCATAACCGGTATAAGTATATTTCGTCGCTATTTTGTATTCGGTAGCGTTAATGCCGCTTTCGTAAAGCTCAATGCCGCTGACTTCGTACACGCGCGCCGAGCTGTTGACCGTACTTAAAATTTCTTTACGTTGAATGTCGGAAAGATTAATTTTAAACTTGTAAAAAAGTCCCTCATAACCCGCCGCTTCGCTTTTGTTAAGGTATTGCAGACCGGCTTTAATGAAAAGGTCAGAAGTCGCGCCAACCCTGAACTGTATTTTATTCAGTTCGGAATATTTGGTAAAATCAAGCCCGCGCGGGTTGTAAACGTAAACGTACAGCCCGTAGTCCTCGTGTTTTGCCGTGAACGGCGAATAACAGAATTCTATAAACGAGATTATTTCCGGGGTTTTGCGTTCGGAAAAACCGTATTGATTTAAATCAATGCTTTCCCCGTCGTAGCTTGCTCCCTGCAAATCGTCCCAAACGTTGCGGTTTTCATAGGCGGTAACAATTTTTGAATATTCCGAAGCGGCGGAAGCG
>CATKAP010000075.1 GCA_949746255.1 uncultured bacterium | reverse complement strand
ATCACTGTATCGCCAAATACAGTATTTTATATCTTTTCAGAACATTTGTTCTTCATATGTAATTATATCGAATGTATGTTTGTTTATCAAGAGTAAAAAAATACCAGCCACCGTTTTATTTTTGATGGCTGGTACGATACTTAATCAGTATAACATATTTATTTCTTTAAGCAGTAATCTTGTGCTCTCATTTATTACATCATTCACTTTTACCACAATCAGATTTATTTCATCTGTTGCCATTGCAGTATCTGCTTGGCTAATATATTTCTTCCCTATCTTTACAAGTTCACTTGAGCAACCCGTTATCTCTTGTTTAAATTGGCTAAATTTAATTTCACAATTATAAGATTCAAGCACTGCACTATATGTATTTTTCCAAGATGCAATCCTTTCATTCACATTACTAATAGACCCTAAAAATTCATTATATTTATTCACCCGTTCATTTGGCTCCTTTTTGTTCAATGAATTTTCAAGATTACGTGATACTTCCATTATATCTTCTCTTATTTCATGTAACCAATTCAATATTTTTATATAATAATCCAGTTGCAAACTTTTTTTCCTATATATTAAATCTCTTTTCTTACTAAGAGAATTATTCATAAATATGGCAAACAATGCTACAACTGTTGGCATAATACCTTTAAACAATTCTAATGCTAAATCAAACCATGGATAACATTTTATAAATTCCTGATATGTCATGCAACCCCTCCCCAAATAATATGGACAAATCATACCACACCAGCCACCAATATCTATTTTGGATGGCTGGTAGAATATTTATGTGAGCAACTCAAAAGAATCAATACTATTGATGGCTTGCTCTGCCTTCTCCTTTGTATAGCCTTTGTACTCTTTTTCATCAGGATGATTTTTTAAATATTCTAGGATTTCCAATAATTCATCCTTTTTGTTTTGCATCCTAATTACATCTCCTTGAACACCCATTGGGGCATATCCCATATTTCCCACCTTCTATCTTACAATTTATTTTTATTTTACCACGCCAGCCGCCAATATTCAATTGCCAATGTCCCAAAACTTACCAAAACGGAATTATCCTGCCAAATTCCCCTCAAAATCCATCATCCCAAAACTTCTCCTAACCTGCACACAAAAACTCGAATATAGACGAAATAACGGCTCTACAGGCTACTATATATGCCAATTCATAAGAAGTATTTCTCTTTTTTACTTTGAGTTCCCTATATCCAGCATTTATACTTTTTTCTCCAGATAATACTTCTTGCTTTAATATTTCATTATTAGAATCAAGAATTTTTTTCCCTTTAGAATATGTATCAGTGGACACACCTGCAACTGTTGCCAATTTTGCACGAACATCAATCTTATTTTCAATGTTTGAAGCCTTTGAAGAATTCTGCGAAGGCTTAGATGAATTTGCCAGTCCACCTTTTCTTCCGCCTTCTTCTAAATTCTTCTTTGCTTGTTTTTCATAAATAGGTCTATACCTCTCTGCAACAGCAATTCTCTGGATAGGTGAGAGGTTACGTCTTCCTAACTGGATGTCCAACATCCACTCCATTACTTCTTCTTTTAGTACCCGTTCCAACACCTGCCATTTTAGCAAGTTCTTTGTCTGTGTGAGTGCTTTTAACTTTTTCTCCATTTGGAGAAGAAGTTAAATCTGTGCGAGTGCCTTGT
>CATKAP010000074.1 GCA_949746255.1 uncultured bacterium | reverse complement strand
GAATACTATCAGCCAGGTCTTTGGCAGCTGGAGAGGCTATCGTGAATAGTTGAAATCCTCTAATCCTTCTTATTATTTCCTTAATTCCTCGCTGCTTATTTTCGGGTGCAACTACGATCTTTCCAATTTTGAGAGCCTCCAAATGCATATCCCCTGTTCTTAACGCATTAGTAAGACGACTAGCAAAAAGCTGAGATTGAAAAGAGCCAGGGGTAAGTTGGTTATCGTTGTATATAATGACTGAGTTATTAACGTTAAGCCGTCTTCGATACCCCATAAAACCGTGAACCTCGTAGTCTATAGGCCGTTCATTCTGATCCCAGGAGTATTCTGTAGTTATGGGCAGTACTAAATATTTGCCTAAGATTTCATCCCTGAAAAATACACAATTACCAAAATAGAACAGATACCTTTCAATAAGCCACCCTGGTGTATCATCTGGAAGCTCCTCCCATAAGCAGAGACTTTCTGCCATTCTTGCAATTCGATAAAACATAGATTTATAAGTTTCTGCTGTTAATATTTCTTCATCGCTCATGTAAGGGGGTAGTGAGCATAATGGTATTCCTTTTGCGAGTGCCATATTCCCTCTTTCTACGCCACCCCGTTAGGTAAAGAGTAATTACCTATATCAGGGTTGTGCCAGAACCTTACTCCTCTGTTAAGCAGTGCCACGTAGTTATCACATGCATATACAGGGCAGTTTCCTGTCACAACAGCGTTATTAGTTTTCACATAATTCCAAGACTGTCTTCCAAATATGTTTGGCTGTTTTAACTCATCAACCTTGTACCCAAATAATGAGAAGAAGTCATCTATTGACTTAGCATATTCAGCTGTAATAGTAACTTCGTTCATTACAATTTTGTATTCTCCCATGCTAAGAAGAGTGTTATCATTTCCAATGGCCCCTGAGGTTGAAGGTGGAGTCATGGAGTGAATCTGAGTTTCCATGGCATAATTACGTTCAGCTTGGTCAAGTTCCTGGTTCATACCGATGAACTCCATAATAGCCCCACCTATTCCTCCCCCAAACATTTCCCAGTTACCTGTTAGCGCTCCTACACCTGCCTTAAGAGCCTGCCCTATTCCGCCCCATGCGGTTGACTTCTTGATGTCCTCCTGCTGATAGCCGTATCGAATATTCTGAGTTGCCAACCAGTTAGAATACACATCTTTCAGCCACGCACATTGAGGATAGTCACCCATTGTTAATGAATAGTCAAAATTTGAAGTCTTACCCATGTAATTACGAGGGTAAGCAATAATTCTTCCACTGGGGTAGGTGGACCCTTGGTAATATAACACAGGGCTACCACTAAAGAACTCATACTTAAGTATAAGACTCTGTCCAGCATTATTACCCACTTGAATACCTCTGTATGGATAACAGTATAGCTTGTTATTTTTGGGAGTATAGCCGTTAATAGAGGTTCTCCCCTGGGGAGGGTTGCAACTGTGGGCCCTGAATCCTGGAGGGACAATCCCTCCCGATAGCTGAGATTCTGGCAAGAGTTGTTCAGGCAGCATATACATAGATACAATGGCGTCAGATTTCCCTTCTTCAGCTAATCTATCTAATATGTCTTGAATAACATCAATATGGTTAGGTGCATACGCTCTATATTCTAGGCCACTATAGACCCCTCCTATCATGCTACCTTG
>CATKAP010000073.1 GCA_949746255.1 uncultured bacterium | reverse complement strand
TAAAATAATCGCGCACAAATGCCAAATCCTCCACGGACATGGCAAGCCCCATTCTGTTATGATAATCTTTTATTTCATTCGCAGAAAATTTTGTAAACCCTGAAACGGTTTGGACTTCAGCCGCTTCAACAGTTTCCTGCACGAGCGTCTGAGGCATATCAAGCGAAACTTCTTCGCTTTCCACAGGATTTATCAAATGTTTTTTGATTTTTTCCACTTGTTCGGCCGTAACTCCAGAAACAGCATAAATTTTAGCGCATTTTATCAAAGGCCGTTCCTTTTGTGTGAGCAACTGAACGCACTGCGCCGCGCTATCCGCGCGCTGGTCATACTGTCCCGTAAGATAAGCGGTTGCAAATACGAAATATTCTTCGGGAAAATCCACTTTATCAAAATAAACGTTATCTACCGGCGGCTCGGAAAACACGCAAGGAACCGCAGCTTTGAACTCTTCCTCGGTAAGACCTTCCACGTCGTAACGCAAAAGTTGCCTAACGTTATAAACGTGCAATTTAAGAAGATCGCATATTTCCTGCTTTATTTTTTTAGCCTGTAAATTATCTTTTTTTTCTACAAAAATTCTGTAAATCATAATATTATACCCCGATTACTAACCGTTACGGTATTTATTTCCTATATCTTTTCTGTACTGCATACCTTCCCAACCGATTTCGTCTACGGCAAGATACGCTTTCTTTCTTGCTTCCTGAATATCATTACCTTTGGCTACGACGCCGAGAACCCTGCCGCCGTTGGTTACAAGTTTTCCGTTTTTAAGCGCCGTACCCGCATGCACTAAAAATGCGTCGCCTAAGTTGCCCACGGTTATTTCTTTTCCTTTAGCATAACTCAACGGATATCCGCCGCTTGCGAGCACTACGCAAACGCAAGCGCCTTCCTCCCATTCTATTTTTATATTCGCAAGATTTTCATCAGTGACGGCTTCGAATATATCTAATAAATCCGTTTTCAACATAGGAAGTACAACCTGTGTTTCGGGATCGCCGAACCGAGAATTGTACTCGACCACTTTCATCCCCTTATCGGTACGCATAAGTCCGAAATATAAACAACCTTTGAACGTTCTGCCTTCGGCGTTCATTGCCTTCACGGTAGGAATCATTATGGTTTCAAGAACTTCTTTTTCAAGTTCTTCCGTCCAGAAAGGACACGGCGAAAACGTGCCCATTCCGCCGGTATTGAGCCCTTTATCGCCGTCTTTCGCGCGCTTATGATCGCAAGAGGTTATCATTGGAACAATAGTTTTACCGTCGGTGAACGCAAGAACGGAAACTTCTTCTCCCGGAGTGTATTTAAGTCCGCGCATACATTCTTCTACAACCACTACGTTGCCGGCCGAACCGAAAGTTTTATCGAGCATAAGCTCTTTTAATCCTTCTTCCGCCTGTTTTAAATCTTCACAAATCAACACGCCTTTGCCGAGAGCAAGCCCGTCCGCTTTTAAAACTATAGGCGCGCCTTTCGCTCGAACATATTCCAACGCTTTATCGTAACTGTCAAAAGTCTGCGATTCAGCCGTAGGGATACCGTATTTTTGCATAAGTTGTTTTGAAAAAGCCTTACTTGCCTCTATAATCGCCGCTCTCTTGTTAGGTCCGAAACAACGTTTGCCCATAGCTTCCAATTCGTCTAC
>CATKAP010000072.1 GCA_949746255.1 uncultured bacterium | reverse complement strand
GGAGGCGAAGGCGATCATGCCCGGGCCGCCCTTGGCGGTGTAGATATTCTGGAACATGGACTCGCCGGAGAACATCCGGCCAAAGGCCTTGCCGATGCCGCCGGCGCTGGTCTGCATCTCCATGTTGGGGGACATCCAGACCATGGAGCCCTTCTCGGTGATCATGGACTCGCCCGATTCCACGTCGCAGATGACCACGGGCATGGGTTCGCCGGTAATGTTATAGCGCATAAGTAACTCCTCCTTGTCGTGCGGGGGCTTGCGCCCCTTTGGGGTAAGTATACACCCCAGGGAGGTAGAACGCAATTTAAAATTTTTAAATGTCTGCCAATAGTTTGGCCTGCCGCTGATTTGTAGTGTGCACAGACTTCTCGCTCGTCATTCAATAATATCAGGCTTCGAAAGGAGCTTTTTTCCCATCTGTATAAAGTCGATATTTTTTTATGCCTAAATTTTCAGTATTAAGTCCGCCTGTAAAACTAATCGCTACACGGTCTAATCCTGCTCCAAAACTAACTGTCGGTGCGCCAATGTTGACAATTGTATGCCCATAGACACCACTGACTTTTAAACAGTATATAGTACGCGTGAGTCCCATATCGCAATAAATAGTTGTTTGTATGTACCCTGATGTTGCAAACCACTCCAACTCACCCTGACCTATGACCAAAGGGAACGTGCAGGTGAGAGCGTTAAAATTGGTTTCTTGTGAGAAATTACTATCGGATGCACGATAAGTTATTTCACGTGTACTAATATTTGAATCGTTTGTAGTATACTTTTGTATAGGAAGTGCCCGTACTTACATCTGCTGTATCACCGTCTTCAGCAAAAGCTAACCAGCGTATCCCCATGGCATCGGTTGCATTTATAAACGGGCTGTGGTTCCGTGACCACTCATAACGAATAACAAATCCATATGCAGACGGCGTGCCTATGATGTTTATGACTGCACTGAGTGTTCCAGCCAGAGCTCTCGTTTCAACATATGAACCGTTATAATTTCTTCTTTGGCTGCCAATATACCCTATCTCATGCTGTTGCCAGCATTGAGATTACAAAAGGGGACACGCTCATGCAGAACAGGCTGACGATGGCAATGAGGATATTCTTCCGATATTCCCGTTCCTCCTTCTGCCGGACGATCCCCTTGATGCAGTCCAGCAGATTGAACACAAACAGGATGGGCCAGAGCCAGCAGGTATAGGCCAAAAAAAGATAGAGCACAGTTAAGACGGTTTTCAACATATCACCCCCGTGAAATAAGGTGGTTCTCCAAATGAAGCGCCGTACCACCTTGTCAGTGAAATTAATCTACCCCCAGATTAAAGTAAAGGGAGCGTTCATCACCAGCTTTTTTTGCTTATCTTCTGTGTGGGGTCGTTTTCGACATGTATTCCATATTATGATAAGATTTTATATAATTCGATTGTGCTATATATTCAACTTGCTGTCAAGAAAAACCCGGCGGACGCATTGCGTCCGCCGGGACCGGTGTACTGTTGATGTTTATAAAAATGGAATAATGACACGGATATTGCTCCGTGTGCGGCGGTGGAAGCCCGCCGTGGCGCGCAAAAGAAGCTTTTGAACTGTGTTGGCTATATATAACCAGGCGCCGGGCCGCGC
>CATKAP010000071.1 GCA_949746255.1 uncultured bacterium | reverse complement strand
CAAGGTTGCGGAAGACGCGGAAAAGTATATCAGCTATAAATTAAAGCCTCAGCTTAAAACGCTCGGGCCCAAGTACGGCAAAAAGCTGGGCGTTATTTCCGCGTTCCTTGCAAACTGCAACGCGAAAGAGGTTGTCAACGCGGTCAAAAACGGCGGTACTTATCAAATCGCAGGCGAGGAAATTTATTTGAAGCAGGAAGACTTGCAGATTTTCTCCGAGAGCGCGGGTGGCTTTGTTGCCGCAGAGGACAAGGGAATAACCGTTGCCCTGAACAGCGAGCTTACCGAGGAGCTTATTTTTGAGGGAATCGAGCGCGAGCTGGTTTCAAAAATCCAGAATATGCGCAAAGAGGCGGGATACGAAGTTACCGACAGAATAGAAGTGTACTTTGAAGCAAGCGGAAAGGCTTTAAAGGTGTTGCAGACCGCCAACTTTGCTGGCGACGTGCTTGCGGAAAAGGTAAGCGAGGGGCTTTTGGAAAATGCCGAAGCTTTCACGCGCGAGCAGAACGTCAACGGCGAAAAGGTAACGCTTTCACTTATTAAAAAATAAAACGCGCAAAGCATTAATTTAAAAAAACGCTCATAGGTTATTCTATGAGCGTTTTTGATTTAAAAGCGGGCGAATGTGCCGAAATTTCCCGCATAGATATTGAAGGGGGCGCACGGTCAAGGCTTGACGCGCTGGGTATAAAGGTCGGCGAAAAGGTGGAAGTTATCGCGTTTTCGCTGTTTAAAAGCAGTGTTTTAATATCCTGCGCGGCAGTGCGCGTGGGAGTGCGCAAAGCCCTTGCAAAAAAGATAGAGGTGCGCGCAAAATGAAACTTGCAAAAGCCTTAAAAATTTCAAAAGCTTCCGCAAAAAACGACGCGGTCAATATGAAGGTTGTGCTTGCAGGCAACCCCAACGCGGGAAAAACCACGCTATTCAACGCGCTTACAAAAAGCAGTCTGCGCACGGGCAATTTCCACGGCGTAACCACCTCGCCCGCCCGCAAGACCGTAAAGGGCGTT
>CATKAP010000070.1 GCA_949746255.1 uncultured bacterium | reverse complement strand
GGGGCAGCGCCACAGCTTCCAGGCGGCGGCAGCGTATGCCGCAAGCGGGATCAGGAACAGCGGGATGGAGCCCGCCCAGGGCAGCCCCAGCAGCGCCGGACGGAAGGGGGTATGTGCGCTGCTCTTTTTTACTTTGCCGCCACTTATTTTGAGATAACGGGCCTGGAACAAAAGGGCTTGTGCGAAAGACAGCCGGGAACAGAAAATCATGTATTGAATATACAAAAAACTTGCGGTATACTATATAATCATTCGAATTAAAATCGTTTGATAATTCTAAAATGAAAGGAACCTGCCAAATAAAAAAAGCTTTATCCGCAATGTTAGCTGTCTGTATGATCTTTACCCTGTGTTCTTTTTCCTATGCTACAGACAATTTTTCATCCGCTTTTGAGGCACCTGTTGATTATGGGGACCCCATTCAAGAAACTACCTACTATGATGAGGAACTTGACGCTGAGGTCACTGAACGCATATATTTTGCGCCGACCGAGTTAACCATGTTCAGTGAAAAAAGCGGCGAAGGTTGGTACAAAAATGAAAAAACTTATACCGGTTGGGATAACGGGAGGAAAAGCACAACCTATTTTGTAGAGGCCTATTTTGTTTGGGGAAATGGTGATGTGAGCGTATCAAAAAGCCGCGGTGGCCATGATTGGCATCCTTCAAATTGGGAGGTGGTGTCGGAAAAAGTAACAGAAGGAACGGGACAATATGGATGGGTCTTCAACAAATTTGCGTATGCTACGTATAAACTGAATTTAAAATGGAGCGGCTTAACAAAAAATTTTGACGTAACAATAAGATTAAGTGAAAGCGGAAATATGATTTAATCCGTCTGGAACCGTTGCGCGTGAAGGTATAAACCTCCACGCGCAATGTTTTTTACTTCTTTCCTTTGTGAACTGCGAAAAGCATTAGGCAACAGGTCAAAATGGCCCAGCTCCCCAGTAGAAAGCTTTCCAAGGCAAAAAGATATACGCCGGCAAATAAGAATGCAATAGACAGGGCGGTAAGTAGATAGCCCAAAATCCGCTGCATATTACTTTTGTATGCAGAGAACATGAACTGCATTTTTTTGCTTATGCGCCAATCTGTATATTTGGATGCAAACCAAATAGCCCACGCGAGCATGGAAAGAATGAGATACGGGCCAATTAAGAGTTTTTGAAGTTTATCCAAGTTGGAGCTGGCATACCCCGTGATAAATCTTTGATAGGAGAAAAAAGATACGAGTATGCCGATACAGTCTAATATGACGCATATATATAGATACATATGGTTTTTCAATACGTGATAACAAGCGTACACAAGCAGGAGCGCAATGGCGAACTCTAAGCACCTGAGTGCGTGCAACAGGATTCCATGGGAACCATAGGGAAGGCCTATCGCACAAATAAGCTGAACGCTCAGCGCTGCGATAAGCAGCGCAATTCGAATGATAAATGGATAAGCTCTATTGATATTTTTCATGGTCCTACCCCTTTCATTCCAAACCATAGCGGTTCAATACGGCGGTAAACCAATCGGGCAGGGGGGCCTCCACCGTCAGGCGCTCCCCGGTGGACGGGTGGGTGAAGGTGAGCTGCGCCGCATGGAGGCACTGGCCCGCAAGGCCCGGGACGGGT
>CATKAP010000069.1 GCA_949746255.1 uncultured bacterium | reverse complement strand
TCTCGTAGGAGCCATAGTTACGCTGCACAACAAGGCAGGAGTTATACGCTCGCTGCTCCTTGCTGTGCAGAAATCCGAGAATCTGGGTCAAATCCTCGTCCATATATTCATCGGTATCCACCGTGAGATACCAAACACCAGAACAGCGGTCCATCACCGCATTACGGGCGGCGGAAAAGTCGTTGATCCAGGGAAAATCAAATAAGATATCCGCATACTCTTCCGCAACTGCACGGCTTCCATCATCCGACCCGGTGTCGGCCATGACCAGCTCGCAGGGGACCGCCTTGCGAATCGGGTCCAGTGCTTTCAGGCAGCGTGCAATGGAGCGAATATCGTTCTTAAAAATAATGCCAATTGATAATAGCGGCTTTGTTGGACGGACCATCTGTGTTCTCCTCCATTTTTTAATGCGGCAATAAATTGTGTAAATAGCCTCCGGCTAAGTTTGCAAGTGTGCTAGAAGTAAAACTTGCGGCAAAGTTCGCAAGTGCAGTCCAATTATGCTCCTGTGCACTGCGGATGGATGCTTCAACCTTTGAGTAATCTTCCTCATCTTCAGAAAGCTTTGCTTTTACTTCCTGCAATTCTTTCTCAATGCGCACAAAATCTTTCTCAATGCGCGAAATATCTTTTATTTTGGGGAGTTCAACATTATACTTAATGCCCGAAGAATCATCTTTCATCTCAATCTTGTTAATATTGAATGTAACCATCAATTTCCCTCATTTCCAATCATTTAATGTATTGATAAGTGAGGAACTCCCTGAGAAAGACAGTTCCCCCAGATTAAAGTTGATTTCCTGTTTATAATCAGGGTTACGGATAATTTCCGTCATCGCATAGACAACCTGATCCAGAAAAACCTGATCTCTAAACACAATGGGAAATCTATTTCCAGAGTTGGTTACAATCGTCAATACTTTCATTTCTTTTCTCTCTTCACACGATTGATACCACATAAATAGAAATCCACCGCCAATTATAATTGCTAGCAAGGCAATTAGAGTATTCAATGCAAAGAGGACCAAACCTGCCAGCAGAAGTATCACACCTATTCGTGGTATTGGTTCAGGGGCAATATCAGCCTTGCTGAACAAAGAGATATTGCTCAATTGAAGACACGTATTTTCTATTTCCAGACAATTTCCATCTATTTTCAGGAACCTTGTTTTTATTTTCTTCTGTTGTGGAAATATTTTTACTTGATCCGCCATCTAGCAACCTACTTCTCTATAAAAATCCACTTTATAAATCCACACACAAGCCAACTACCCTCCTCCTCATCCGTCTGGCCTGCAGCCAGAAAGATGAGGAGGAAAAAGCAGCTTTCCGAATCAAAGCTATAAAAACATGAGAAACAGGGAGCGGAGTTTCCCCCGCCCCCCTCGTTTCCAGCTTGATAAAATTGGTGCTGCTTAACTGGCCGATTAGCCCAGCAGCTGGAGTACGCCCTGAGGCACCTGGTTGGCCTGGGCCAGCATGGCCTGAGCGGACTGCACCAGAATGTTGTTCTTCACGTAGCTCATCATCTCGGAGGCCACGTCGGTGTCGCGGATGGTGGACTCGGCGTCCTGGATGTTCTCGGCCATCACGGACAGGTT
>CATKAP010000068.1 GCA_949746255.1 uncultured bacterium | reverse complement strand
CCGCTTGCTCCAAAGCCTTAATGGACATGCCCCGCTCCTGGCACAACGCCTTTATTTTGTTGTAAAGCAATTTACCACCCCTTTCATATTTTAGAAAGCATTCTATTTTCCAGTTGCTTCCTGCTGCATTCTGTGCTATCCTATTTGTACAGGCTGTTGCCGCAGCCGAGTACACGGAAAGGAAACTTATTTATGTGGATATGCAGATGCAATACAAAAAATAATGTGGATGACGAATTCTGTATTAAGTGTGGTCTTCCAAAACCGGCTCCATCGGCCAACCACTGTAGCAATTCCAACTGCAAAGTATACAGTGTAATCTTACCTAATCCAGAGCAGAAATATTGTGGCAAATGCGGTGCTGTTACTACTTATTGAAAGGCAATCGAAGATTTGTGTTAGCAATCTTCTCCGGTCAGCGCCAGCGCCTCTTTTTTGGTGCTGGCCAATTCATATCCACAATGCCCACAAAAATTATCATCAAATTGTTTCAAATCTTTTTTCTGGCATAATGCCCTTCCGCAACTCGGGCATACAAAAAACTCTTTCTTCTCACCACTGATTGCCCTGCCACAGCCCGGACATGTGTAAAATTCTTTAAATTCCATAATCTCACTCCTCCTTTTCCTATACCTCTTCAAGATCCACCTGTCCGCTAAAGTTGCCTCCCGTTGCGAGTATGCCACTCACGAAGTTTCTGAGCCGCTTTGTATAACAAATCAATTTCCATGCAATCCCCATGCTATTCCTCCATCGAATGCTGAAACGCCAAACGGGTAAGGATACTGATAAATCCAAGGATATCTAGTTTTTCCTCTGTAATACTGCAATAGAAAGTCATTAGTCCCCAAAGCATTGCGGTAAAATCTTCAGTCAAATCTTGTTCTTCCAACTTTAACCCCCGAAGTTCATCCCTTTCTTCAGGTTTCTTATAAACATTACTAAGGGCTACCGCAAAGGTAAGGGATTTATTCTCAAATCTTGTCATCTGCTTACATTTTCCCTTCTTACTTAAAAAGCATATTCTCACACACTCCAAGTGCCATACATAGCTTCGTAATATCAAAGACTGTGATAATCCGGTTGCCACCTAACATATCCTTAAATTCCTGCTCGGAATATCCAGCCCGTTTTGCAACCTCTTTTTCATTCAAACCATCTTCACGCATTATCTTCGCAATGTTCTTTGTGACTGGCAAGTTATCCAATGTATTCATCATAGCAGCATCCCCTTCCTCGCTGGTGTATGTAATAGTCAAAATTTTTCGGTTTCATGCTATCAAATTCATATTACTTCTCTTCCTGCTGTGCTATCCCCCTTACCTTTTGCTTCAAAGGCTTGCTTCTGCTGCCTCCGCTTCTCTTTCTCTCTGCTGGCGGTGCATAAGCAGTATCTGCATCACGTTTTTGTAGATGTCTGGTGGGATGGTGACGGTGCTCATGTCCTCGACGATACGACCAGATTTCAAAACGTTGATTACCTTAATAGGTTACGGTTCTTTCTTCATGACTTAGTTTGCCTCCCTTCCTCCTGCTTTCTGTTTTCCACCCATTCCCACAATATCTGTAAGACAATAGCATTCAACGTAATTCCCATTCTTCGGGCTTCGCGT
>CATKAP010000067.1 GCA_949746255.1 uncultured bacterium | reverse complement strand
GGCTGTCACGGCGAAGCAGATCACCTTCTCCAATTAGCCCAAAAACTTCTGCGATCTCATATCGCTTTGGCTCTATGATTTGCATATTTTCCTCCTTAGCAGTAGATTGGCTTTTCTCCACGTTCCTCGGTTTCCCCCTGGAAGCAGTGGCCGCAGTATTCCCAAATGCCATTGGGCCACTCGCCGGCCACCTTGCGGAAGGTAGCGTAGGTGTTCCGCCATTTGCCGTTCCGCTCATCATACTTGCTGGAGTATGGCTCACCCATCTGAGAACATCCCGATCTCATGCAGGCGGGCGATAAGCAGTCCATCGCATCGTCCACCACGGCTTGGGTCACAAAGTCGCCGGGCTTGGCAAGATGGTATCTGAATGTGTCCACATCCAACACAGGCTTACCTTCCCAGAAGTTCATCCTGCCTGTCCCTACAGCATTCGATTTCAGCAGGTACACCTCGTCCAAATCTGCCAGCAGTGCCGTCAGGTGCTCCAAATCATGGGCAATGCCCAGCCGCGCCCCAACATTACGGCTATCTGAAGGGTCAAGATGGGAATGATAGCAGTGGTTGATCTGGGGGATGACCTTCAGGAAGTCAGCCATGGATGACACACCGTTCAGCATCTCCATGATTTCAGGCCAGGTCTTATCACAGCCGTCCGCACCGGGGCCGAAGATGGCTTTCATCGCCGCAAAATCCTTCTTGTCTCCGTTGTACTCCTCAGAGACGTACCAAGTGCTGTTGTCGTCGTTCCAAAACACAATTTTTCTTCTGGTCATATTTGAACCCTCCCCTTTTATGCCCTCCACCCGGTTGGGTGGAGGGCTGGTCATGATTGCCTCCATTATTATTACAGATGAAAATACCGATCCGCTAACCGTCTTTTACGAAATTCTCAATGGAAGAACGTATCCGGTGAGATGGTTGACATCATCCATCCAGTTCTTGGGATACACCAGCAAGGAACAGAAGCAGCTTTGCTTACTATACCTGCCAATGTAGACCATAGCGCCAGGGCCAATGGCCTCCACAGCATCCACCAGATAGCGGGGATCGTAGTACCCTTCAACCATTTCGCCGTCGTTGTTTTGTGCGGTCAGCTTTACAGGAACAGCGCCAGTCTTGTGAGTCTTTCCAGCTTTCCAATCCTTGGAGAGCTTCTTCCACTCACTGACGTGGTTGGCAGTCACAGTTAAGGCCAGGAAGTGATCGGTATATTTGTCGGAACACTCGACTTCCCGCCGCATAATGTCCCACAACCCGTCCATCCGTTCCGCCTCCGGTACTCCGTCCGGCTTTTCTTGGAAGATCACCGCCACCATACCGTCCGTTACGATATTGCGCTCCCAACTGGGATGGACACCAGCCTTTTTCTCTATGCCGGTGTCCATCTTTTTGTTCTGTTTCTCCCATTCAATGCGAGAAGCCTCGCGGTCGATGATCCGCTGCAAAGCGGCTTGCTGTTTCTTTGTCATGCAGCATCCACCTCCACATATCTCCGCAGGTAGTTCTCCACAAACTCCTGGGCGTAGGCCACGCTGGAAAACTTGATATCCACACGGCCATTTTTGAACAGCTTGATGTTCTTGACCTTCTACATGTTGTT
>CATKAP010000066.1 GCA_949746255.1 uncultured bacterium | reverse complement strand
GGCGTGTGAGTAGAAATATCCAATAATAGATAACAGCCTCACCGCCAGAATCGTCACGTCCCGCGAGGGGCGTGTGAGTAGAAATTACAGCGTCGTCAAGGTCGGGTTGCATGAGCCGCAGTCACGTCCCGCGAGGGGCGTGTGAGTAGAAATGGCATGGATTGCCCGGTCAATGCAGTTGTGGTTCAGGTCACGTCCCGCGAGGGGCGTGTGAGTAGAAATTGGCTATGAGTCAGAGATGTACAACGACTATCTAGTCACGTCCCGCGAGGGGCGTGTGAGTAGAAATCTTGCCCGAATGTGGGTGAATATATTCTAACACGGTCACGTCCCGCGAGGGGCGTGTGAGTAGAAATACACGACTGCGAAAGACTGTTAGGGAGAAAGATAGTCACGTCCCGCGAGGGGCGTGTGAGTAGAAATTTACATATTCGGCGGCAAAGACGAGCGTTCGCAGGTCACGTCCCGCGAGGGGCGTGTGAGTAGAAATAACTGCCTCCATACGTCGATAAACAGTTACCATAGGTCACGTCCCGCGAGGGGCGTGTGAGTAGAAATTACAAACGGGTCGGCGTGGGGCGGTATCACAGTCGTCACGTCCCGCGAGGGGCGTGTGAGTAGAAATATGTGCAAGAGCATCAGCACGACGATCGCCGAACTGTCACGTCCCGCGAGGGGCGTGTGAGTAGAAATATCATAGACCCGGAAAATGAGTACGGGGACTTCGTCACGTCCCGCGAGGGGCGTGTGAGTAGAAATTAATAGTTACAACCAGTTCTTCCGTCTTGTTCTCGTCACGTCCCGCGAGGGGCGTGTGAGTAGAAATATGGTCGGCGGCGGGGAGATGGTTCAGAAGGCAGTCACGTCCCGCGAGGGGCGTGTGAGTAGAAATTACCAGAGGTAAGACCACGACCCGGATGGTGAAGGTCACGTCCCGCGAGGGGCGTGTGAGTAGAAATCATACAACTTTTTTTCCATCAGGAAGAAACACCGTCACGTCCCGCGAGGGGCGTGTGAGTAGAAATCTACAAGCATTCGGATTTTCAGGGGCGACAGCAGTCACGTCCCGCGAGGGGCGTGTGAGTAGAAATCTTTTGGAGGTGATTTTTTTGGCGGGGAAACGTACCGTCACGTCCCGCGAGG
>CATKAP010000065.1 GCA_949746255.1 uncultured bacterium | reverse complement strand
TGGACGCTTTTGCCGTTTCTATTTGTAACGGTATGGTTTATCGTGATTTAAATAAGCGTAAAGGAGCTTTGATTCCGTTAACTTTCGGTATTTTTCAGGCAGTGATGCCTTTAATCGGCTTTTATGTATGTATGGCGTTTCATCAAATAGATGCCTTTGATTTATTCGACCATTGGATAGCGTTTGTTCTTTTATCGGTAATCGGCGGAAAAATGTGTTACGACGGAATAAAAGATTTAAAGATAAAGGAAGAGGAAGTACAACCGAAAAAATTTTCTTTTCCTGAAGTATTGTTTCAAGGTGTTGCAACAAGCATAGACGCTCTTTTTGTCGGTTTCAGTTTCAGCGCCCTGTTGCAGGGTGTTGATAATCTTGAGTTATGGGCATGGTTGAGCGTGTTAATTATAGGTGTTACCACGTTCATAATTTCGCTTATTGGTTTAATAATAGGAGTTAAAGTAGGTAAACTGTTCAGAAAAAAAGCAAGTATTGCTGAAATAATCGGCGGAATTGTTCTCATAGCATTGGGGCTTAAAATACTTATAGAAGGATTGCTTTAATTTCTTTTATAATATAATCGTTACCGCATTTAACGGCGCTTTCCGTAAGCGCTTTTTTTAATGCCTTATTCTTTAAAACGGTATATATTCCGTTTAATAAACTTTTTTCATCTAACGAACTTTCTCTCAATACTTTACATAAATTTTTTTCTTGAAAATATTCTGCATTTTTTACTTGATCGCCGCGACTAGCGGAATTTTCTAACGGAATAAATAACGTGGGGATTTTTAACGCAATTAATTCGTTTGCCGTATTGGAGCCGCATCTGGAAATTGCCGCGTCGGCGCAAGCGTATACTTCACCCATATTGTTGGTGAATTCTATTTGTTTGTAACCGTAAATTTCATTGTCTACTTTATTACCTTTTCCGCATATATGAAGAATATTAAAATCTTTACATATTACATAAGCTACCTTTCTTACAGTTTCGTTAATAATTCTTGAACCGCTTCCACCGCCGAGTACAATTATAGTCGGACGCATGTCAAGTCCGAATTTTAAACGGGACGCGGCTTTGTCTCCGTTAAAAATATTTTTCCGCATGGGCGAGCCGGTACATATTCCGTTTTTAAACTGTTCGGCGGCAGAAGGAAAAGTTGTAAGTACTTTTCGGCATTTTTTACCGATAAATCGGTTTGCAAGTCCTGCGCTTATGTCTGACTCGTGCGTTAAAATAGGAATATTTCGTTTTTTTGCGGCAAGCGCGGGGGGAACGCAAGCATATCCGCCTTTACAAAATAACAAATCGGGTTTTACGGTATCGAGTATTTTTCTTGCTTCAATCGTACTTTTTATGAGTTTAAAAGGCAAGAGTAAATTGCATAGAATTTTTCCTCGAACTAATTTAACTGCAGGGCATTCGTAAAACTTAATATTGTTTTCTTTACAAATGCTTTTTTCTATTCCTTCGGTTCCTATATAACAAACTTCAAATTGATTTTTCAAACATTCCGAAACGGCAATATTCGGAATAACATGTCCGGCGCTTCCGCCGCCGCAAAACATAATCTTTTTCATAGCAATAATATATTTATTTTCTT
>CATKAP010000064.1 GCA_949746255.1 uncultured bacterium | reverse complement strand
ATGGCCTGCAGGTTATCCTCACCGCTGCAGACCGGCTGCCTGCCCTCCAGGATACTGCTGACAAATTCATCAATTACCCCTGAATTCTCTGTAAATCCAGCCTTTTGAGCCTCATTGTTCTGAACCGCTCCTAACTGATATTTTTCCTGATGCTCTCCCTGTTCCAGAATCAGTGTATATACTTCATCGTCATAGCACCGTAAAATCCCTTCCGTTCCATAAATAAGAAAAGAATTCCGCTCCCGGCCATAGCAGGTCCATCCGGCGTGCATGCTGCCAACCACCCCATGTTCTGTCTCCAGAATGGCCCAGACATTATCCTCTACCTCAATCCGGGTTCCATCTGGATAAGTCTTATCCAGCGTCCGCGTCACGCCGGTCACTGCTGCAATATTCTCCCCCAGCAAATGATGGAGCAAATCCAGCTTATGGATTCCCAGATCGCCCAGCGCCCCCAGCCCCGCTTTCTTCTTATCAAAAAACCAGGGATTTTTATTTCCCGTCCACTGATCCGGCCCCCGATGGACAAAGACCGTCTCAAAGCTTAAAACCTTTCCGATTGCACCTTGCTGAATCAATGTCCTTGCTTTCTGGTGCGCAGGGGTTAGCCTCTGGTTATTTCCAATCATCAGAATCCTGCCGTTTTTTCTGGCTGCCTTTGCCATCTGTTCACATTCCCGCACTGTCGCCGCCATTGGTTTTTCACACAATACATGCATTCCTGCATTCAGCGCCTGCACCGTAATCTGCGAGTGGGCGTCGTTGGATGTGCAGACGCTTACCGCATCCAGTTCCATTTCCAGCAGCTCCTCTAAACTGCTGCAGCATACCCCGCCATACTCTTTCGCCATCCGCTCTGCCTTTTCTCTTCCGGCGTTATAAAATGCCGCCAGCCTGCAGGCCGGGTTCCTCTGGTACTCCGGCGCATGGCGCACCTGGGCAATGGTACCGCATCCAATGATTCCTATCTTCAATTTCACACCTCTTTCCTGTTTTGTCAAGACGCCGGTCTACTTTTTTAACCTGCTTTTCACTTTCGGCCCTGCCATCTGTATCATAATCACCATCAGCAAAATCACCCCTTTAATTGCATCATTAATGAGAGAATCCATTTTCAGGGCAACAATAATTTTATCAATAATCGTATAAGACATGGCTCCAAACAAGATTCCAAGCACCCTTCCCTTTCCTCCTGACATGCTGACGCCTCCCAGCACCACTGCGGCAATGGCGTACATCTCATAGCTGGTTCCAGTGGTTGCCGGATCAGCCGACGCATTCATCGCAATCCAGAGAAAAGCCCCAAGGCCCACCAACATTCCCGCAATCACAAAAACAGAGATTTTCGTAAGAGGCACATTGATTCCTGCCATCACTGCACCCTTCTGGTTGCTTCCGATGGCATACACCTTTTTTCCATATTTGGTGCTGGCTGAAAGATACACAAATAAAGCGGCCATCAAGGCCAGAACCAATCCTACATAGGGAACGGTGGCAAACTTTCCGTTTCCGATCTGATAAAAGGCCTGGAAAGACTCTTTTTGCGTAAAAAGTTTGTAGATGGAGCTTCCCCCGCCAATAAAATCTTTCGGAAGAT
>CATKAP010000063.1 GCA_949746255.1 uncultured bacterium | reverse complement strand
TGTTCAAGTACGCTTTTTGCGTTGTCCAACGCGGCGGAGCGGGCGTATATCGAAGTTTGCGGGTATGCGCCGTCATTGACCGCCGACACCTCGAAAACTTTTGATATTTTTGTTATGCGACGGTGCGGCAAGTCCGTATCAAGTCCCGACCATTCGTCGCCGTCAATTTTAACCCCGAAAGCAAACGACATATCGCCGATGTCCTCGCGGTCGACCGCCGAGCACAACTCGCGGGCGGTGCTGTTGTTTTGCACGTCAAGCCGTGCGTTAATACCTTTGTCAAATTATCACTTATTTTATAAAAAAGAACGCCCGTTTAGGCGTTCTTGATATTTGTACTTATAATTCCGTTATTGATTACAACGTGTATGTACTTTTCACATTTCGGACATTTGATATAGCCCTCTAAACCGTTTTGCGCTTGAATTAGCACGGCTTTACAATTCGGACAGCAAGCATAATAATATTGCGTTTTTACTGTTTTTGTTTCTTCCACTTATTTCTTTTTTACAGGGAAACAAACTTCGGTTACGTAATCTTCGGGGCTTTTCGTTTCATAAGGGCTTTTGTGATAAATCCAAAATGCTGCTCCATTAAATTCATAGCCGTTTTCGTTTGCCCATTTAGCGATAGCCTCATTTACGGCTGCAATTTGTTCATAACCGCCCTTGAAGATACACGATGCAACATGAACGGCTGGAACGGTTTTGAATTTGACTTCACTCGTATCGCTATATTTACCCTCAACAGCAAAACGCACCTCGACATCGGCGTTACTTTCAACAAATTCTTTGTCGTGATAAACTGCCATAGAATAGCAAGGCGTAGTAACCTTACACTTTTGTTTGCTTATTTCGGGCATAAGCACCGACCATAGTTCGCCCTCTGCCATATAGTTGGCTATAACTTTGCGAACACTTGCAACATACAATTCGGGTATTGTTTTTAAGTTTACAACATAATTCATAAAATTACCTTCCTGTTTAAGATTTTTTATAACGCTGTCCATATAATTTATCCGCTCACGAAGTTCTATTTCTTGCGCCATAAGCTCTGACTGTCTGATTTTTAATAATTTCTCTATTTCGGCATAATCATCAAAGTGCGCAAGCACCTCTTTTATAGCCGATAGTCCGAAACCGAGATTTTTCAGCAGTTGTATTTTGTTAGCGGTCAATAGTTGCGCTTCGTCATAATACCTATAACCCGTCCATTCGTCAACGGTAGTGGGTTTCAGTAAGTCTATCTCGTCATAATGTCGTAACATACGAATTGTTATGCGTGATAGTTTGGAAAAATCGCCTATTTTCAGCATTGTGATACCTCATACAAGTATGAATTTTTTGACGTCGTGCTTATTGTAAAGCCTACCATAATGTGAGTGTCAAGAGTTTTTCAAAAAAATTTTTAATTTTTTCTACTAATCAATTATAGCATTATTTGCGGCAATAGTAAATTAGAATATTCGACATAAATAGCGGCATTACGATAATTTAATTTGTTCTATTCGTGATAAAATCAACGTGAGGTTTTATATTCTTTTCCATAAGAATTACATAGTTTTGTTATTCGCTTGTGCTTACCGTCT
>CATKAP010000062.1 GCA_949746255.1 uncultured bacterium | reverse complement strand
CCGCCAGCTTCAACTGGCAGGCTACGATATGGATAAAAACGTGATTACCCGGATCGAGACAAATAAACGCTATGTTACCGATCTGGAACTGAAAGCACTGACAGAGATTTTTCATGTCTCTTATGATTATCTGATTGAGGGAAAAGAATAACCGGGGCGGCTGGGATTCAACGCTCCGGTGTGTTTTTCTTTACCGTATTTTTTATTTCCAATCTCCCTGCTGTATTCCTCGCAGCGTCCCCAGTAACCGTCCCCTCCAGTATGAATCGTATCGCTCTGACCATCTATAATCATAAGATACCGTGCCGAATCCACACCAATTTCTTCTTTGGTCGATACCTCCTGCCCCTTATACATCATGCCTTCCGCATAAGTCTCAATGGTTTGCTTCGGAGCCATGTAAACAGACTACATAGCTTTTTTCCCAGAAAGTCTGAAAGCTCCACTTCGGTTAATAGCACTCTTGCCTCAAAAAAGCCGGGCGGTGTATAACTCGCAGTCAGCCGTTTTAGCCTCTCCCCTGAAAATTCTTCAAAATAGGATGGATCGCCAACCGTAATTCTTTTGGGACAATCCACCTTAAATTTCTCCTGCCGGAGAATTTTTTCCTCCGGCTTTCCAGCCAATCGAAAGCCTATAATTATCATTATAATCAACATAAATCATCATTGTTTAGCTCTAAACATTTGCAAAATTGTTAGAATATTTTTGCTTTTTTCTTTATAATATTCATACACAGTTTCTTTTGATTATTCTCCCATCAATAACGTCATCTGCCTTTCCTCATACTCCAATTCTTCAAGAATACGCTCTTCCTCATCTATACTCTGTTCGTTTGCATCTTTAGGTTCCTCCTCTAGTTTGCCAATAATTCCCGCTTCCAAAAATTCATCAATGGCTTCAGGAATACGCTTGCCTTCCATATCAAAACGAAAGTGAGCATGCAAAAAATCATTATAAATGTCAAGATCCTGTGCAAACCACAGATTTTGCTTCAACATCTGATTCCCCATTTCTGACATTATGTTAATAAAATTCTGATATACTTCTTCACAATGCTCTAAGTCTTCGCAAATAAAAACTAACTTCGGCTTTTTCCGAAACTCTACATATTGACTATTAATATACAGTTTACTGTAATTTTCTAATAAATTGCTAACACGCTGAAGCCAAAATGCAAATTCGCCAGAACGAACATCCTGATTATAGAGGTTTCCTCTTTTGTATGCCTTTACAAAAACAGGTACGCCATTCAGATTGATGACCAACGGAATTCTGGCCGCATTTGCTTCAGCAATTTTTGCTGTTACGATAGTATCTAAATAATAGAAAGTGCTTTTGAACACAGTGATATACTTTGTAAACCATTGGTTGACAGACAGTTTATTGAGTATTTTTTCTATATTATCCAATGCCATAAAAAATTCATAATTACTTTTCCGCCCAATAGTCCGAAGCTGAGTGCGACCATATGCAGTAACCATCAAAATCCGATGATTAGATTTATTGGTAATGATACCTTTTTCATCTACGGAACACAGCTTGTAAAAATTAATAAATTTTATTTTATAAAGTCGCAT
>CATKAP010000061.1 GCA_949746255.1 uncultured bacterium | reverse complement strand
CCCCGGACTTTTAATAGCAAACAGTTATGTGAAATTGTTTGAAAAAGAGAATGGCGGGAAGTATTCCGTGGAGCTGCAGCCGGAAATTGTGCTTGAGGTATGACCACGGTATGTCAGTATAAATAAGTAAATGATAGATTACATGGACATATAAATATAGGTAGAAGCACCCGAAGCCGTCAGAAATGACGGTTTCTTTTTTATTTTGGTTCTCATGATTGAGCATTTATGACTTGCAATTACTCTTATTTAATTCATTATTTGATTTTTTTCTTGGATATCATTAAGGTTTGATAATGAATTAGACTTAATTTTAAGATAAGAGCCAATGTTTCCAAGTAGTATAATGAAAACCCCATCAATAAACTAACGATAGCATACATTCAATAAAACAAATAATCCATTCACGCTGTCTTTCACAATATTTTATCTTTTTGTTTGTTACCACATATTAATTTATTTTGATTTTTGACGATAATATGACTAAAATGGATTATAAATTACTATTATACAAACCAAACATTTTTAATTATTCATAATCAAGAAAGGAGAAGTTTTCATGAAAAAAAGTATTTCTTTAGTAATAATACTCTCTATTCTATTTTGTTCTCTAAGAGCCATTCCAGTTTATGCACAAGAATGTAATCATGAATATACTAACGATGTTTGCGAAAAGTGTGGTAAATATACTCTTCATAATTTTGAAGAATCCATTTGCTTCTATACCATTAAAAAAAATGTTCCTATATGGGAGAAACCAACAAAATACTCAGAACTTATTGAAACAATAGAAGATGAGCGAACACCTTTATATATTGATGGAGTATTAAGGAATCAATATGGAAATGTTTGGTTACATATAAGTTCTGGTGGTTTTGTTTATAGCGAAAATACTTTTTTAATTTTTGAAAGTTTGTTCTTTTCCTCTTATCAACGAACAATAGCTCTCGGAACTAAATACGATCTTCTTTGCTTTTATGATTTAGTAAAACCAGGTGGAACTAGTGCAATGACATGTTGACATTTAGCATTACAACAACTTCCTATTCGGAAGCTGTTGTAAACTTAGGATACAATGAACTCAACTTTACTCTGG
>CATKAP010000060.1 GCA_949746255.1 uncultured bacterium | reverse complement strand
TTCGGTGGTCTGAGCGACGATGTTGAAATAACTCATGGGGTCAGCTCCTTGAAGGTGAGAAGTTTGTCCCGGTAATATTCATACTGCTTTTGCCGCGCCTCAATCTCGGCGGGCAGGCCAGAAGTCAGGTCGTTGCAGAGTGAGTCAAAGCGGTCTAGGATGGTGACAATGCGTCTTTGTTCGGAAAATGTTGGGACTGGAATGGGAATTCTATTCAAATTCTTTTGGTTTAACTTTGGTTGAGCGCCTCCGGAAATAAACGAGGATAAATCAATAGAATTTATGTAAAATTCCACAAATCTCCGAGTTTCATAGCAATCAAATTTTAATACATGGGCGTGATTATTGACCCAATTTTGTCCAGAAATTGAAAATGCTATTGGCATAGTCCTTGATAAGAGGTTCGCCCCATCTTCTGATATGAGCAAATAGTCCCCTTCAAAAATATAGCCGTCCACATAGTCAACAATCCCAGAAGCCCCATAATAGGGATAACTCCCCGATGTCCTTTTGTTGCTTGTAACAGGTTTCCGTTGGCTGTCAAGGTTCTCCGCAATATCCCCGAGCGTCCGCCACACGCATTCACTTGCCCCCCCCCCGAGGACATCGAAAGTCAGCAGCTTATCACGATAGTATTCATACTGTTTCTTTCTCGCTGTAAGCTCCGCTGTAAGTTCAGAAATAAGGCTTTCAAACTTACCAAGAGTGTAAAGTATCTCATCTTGAACTGCTATTGGAGGGACAGGAATTTTGATTTTTGAAAATTCGGAAAACGGTAATGTTTTACGTCCTGTTCCCTCTATTCCTTGACGGCGACCGAGAATCTGGAACATACCAGAATGTGAAGTTAGGTACATCAATAAAAAGCCAGGGCGAATCACAGTCGTATCAACACTAAAAACAACATCCAAAGGACTAACTATAACAGGTCCATCTGCTCTCAAATAATTGATAGAACCAACGTCAATACGCGAGGGTGAGTATACAAACCACCCTTTATATACCAAATAATACCCTGATGTATCGCTGCTCGTAATTTTTGTTTTCTCTCCAAAATAATCACTTGTAGGAACAAGGCCCCGTTGAGTTATACTATACGCAATCTCTGTTATGTGTGCCTTATTTCTTGCCTTTTGGCATACCGCAATTTTGCCAAGTTCTTCGATTTCTACACCGTTAGGGCAAAGCTCCTGTAACAACTCCTCCAGTATGCTCATGCCCCCACCTCAATCTCCGCAATAATCTTTGCAATCTCGTCCCGCAGTACCTGCTCCCGCGCAACAATCTCCTCAATCTCGGCGTTGAGCTTCGCAATGTCGATTTTCTCCCGTGTGTCCTCCGCCTCCACATAGGTGGACACGGACAGGTTATAGCTGTTCTCGGCGATTTCGCTATACTCCGCCAGGTGGGAAAAGTGTTTGATTTCCTCCCGCCCGGCGAACACAGACACGATGCGGTCTATATTCTCCGCCGTCAGCCGGTTGTTGTTCGTCACCTTGACGCACTCGCTGGAAGCGTCGATAAACAGGGTTTTGT
>CATKAP010000059.1 GCA_949746255.1 uncultured bacterium | reverse complement strand
TGATAATTTCCGTTGCCGTTCCGCTTCCCTCTGCGCTTTCCGCTTCATCCTGTCCATATAATCAAGCTGAGTGTCAACTTCTATGTATTCTGCCATTTGAATCGGTGTAAGCGCATCATATGGCGTTCTTAGCGTTGTGTCTATGACCTGTCTGCTATCCGATAAATCAATAATCCTAAACTCAAAATACCCCGGCTTATTCCCTGACATAATATTCTTCCTTTCCTTATTGTTTTTGGGAGACTGCATTTCTACAGCCCTCCCAGTTATCCTATCTGTTTATTTTCTATGCAGCATTGGCTATCCTAATATATTCTTCCAAATCATCCTTCATATGCCTATAATTTTCTGTCTGTCCGCTGATGTAAGAATCGTTCCGTTTAAAATAATCCATAAACCATTCATCAAGTTTTATGTCTTTTCTGCAAGAATATGCAATAACCGCAATTAGTGACGCATGGTTCTTCCTGTCCAGCAGTTTACTTTCTGAATCCACTTTAGATGCAAAATCTTTCAGCATGTCCTTGTAAAGACAAATATCTTCTTGTGTGATTTCAGGGCTTACATTTTCCTTTGTAAACTCTAACGGGTCTGTTTCTTCTAAATTTTCCTTATCTACATGCAAGTATTCACACATCAAAGTTTCCAGAAAATCCAGTTTTTCCATGATTACAGACCGGTCTTTTGTAGAACGTTCCTGCCCAATCTCATCAAACGTCTTTCCGTTGATTTCTTTCTCATTCAGCCCATTTTGAAAAGCATACAAGAACTCCGTAAATTTTCCATCATCCATATTTAACCTTGCAAACCTATGGAACAATGCAAACCATAAGAATGAGTTTTTCGCAGTAAACAATGGATATAGCCCGTCCGTGATAATATTTTCCAGCCTTTCAATGCCTTTTTCCAGAATGGCAAACTCTTCCATTGAGCTATGCTCGTTTAAATACGCGCCAATCTGGCTTGATTTTTTCCAGTCCTCCACATGGAAGATAACCATAACGCTTTCAAGGATAATCCTTTCCATTGTGCCATTTTTCCTTTCAGCCTTTGAATACGGAGCCTCAATAAAAAATTCCCTTTTTAATATCTCGCGGATTTTCCTTGCATACTTGTCACAGAATGTAAATGCCTTCTGTGAAACATTCATCGGCTTATGGAAGTTATAGCGGCGTACAAGCCTTGAAATTTGCTGCATGTCGTAATTTTCATGGATGACCGTTTCAATCTGGTATTCGTCAAATGCCTTCTTCAATTCTTCCGGCATCTGCTTATAGGTTTTCCGCCTTATGTCAAACTCTTTTGTTTCCCAGATAATATCGCCGCATCCGTCCATTTTTACTTCACCTTCTGAATCCCTGGCTTTTGCCTTGTATGCGATTACAGGCTCTTCAACGCTGGCTGATACCTTGTAATTAGAATGCCTGAACATCATGAGCGCGGTTGACCTTTGAAGCCCGTCAATAATCCAAGCCTGTGAATTTTTTTCCTGCCCTAAGATAACCGGAGGTATGTAATCGCCATTCAGCACGGAG
>CATKAP010000058.1 GCA_949746255.1 uncultured bacterium | reverse complement strand
GGAAGAAAAACAGGATAATCTGGGATAGAGCTATCATTAAGGCACGGTGTAGAGAAAACCCGTGCCTTAGTAAAAACTACTTCACAATTTGAACCGTACGCTTCTGCCCCTTTTTAGCAAACAGTTTCTTGTAAGATTTGAGCCTGCTCTTAGGGACTTTGATTTTTGCTTTAGCATTAACACCCCTAAATGCATTTTTCCCAACAGTTTTTAATTGTGTTGACTTAATTGTAACAGTTTTTAAGTTCTTGCATCCGTAAAATGCGCTTGAATTGATTTTAGAAACATTTTTTCCTATGGTTACTTTCTTTAATTTTTTATTGTTCTTAAAAGCATTTTTTGATATGGAAGTAACTTTATAAGTAACTCCATCGAAAGTGACCGTATCTGGGACTGCAATACTATTTTTTGATTTATTGGGCTTTGTAAGCTCAACAGTACCATTTTTAGCGGCTGATTTAGTAACTTTGTAAACGTTTTTGGATGTTGGTTCAGTTAAGGATTTTCCATTTCTTGGTAATCCTAATTTAGCAACGTTCTGGGTTTTGGTTGTTTTGCAGGCGGTACATGTGAAAGTTTTTATGCCGTATTTTATTGCGGTTGGTTTTGTTGTAACAGCTCCTTTGTCCCAATCATGGGTATTGAGGCAAGAGAATTTTATCCTACGCTGGTTAGCATATTTTCTTGCATAAGAATTCGAGTTTGCGTAAACCGTTATATTAACAGTATTTCCAAAAATATTACCTGAAATAGTTGTTACACTGTCTGGAATTGTTATGTTTAAATCTCTACATTTAGCAAATGCCCCTCCACCAATACTGGTTAATCCTTCTGGTAACGTAATAGCTGACATATTACAACATTGCGCAAACACTCCCTCACCAATGGTTTTAAGTGTGCTTGGCAAAGAAACCGTTTCTATGCTTGTTGGTTCCCTAAATACCCAATGTATATCATTTCCTATCCTGGTGACACCTTCAGGAACAACACAATGCTTTATTTTTCTTGTGTTAAAGAAACTACCTGTAATACTTTCTACAGGTTTTCCATCAAGCTCAGACGGGATTATTACTGTTTCATTCTCCCCATAATAATCAGTAATTGCGATATAGTCTTTGTCAGTGTAAGATTCATATTCAATACCATCATCCGTAACATGTAAAGATGAATACGCCTGAACACTACTGCTATTACCACAGACAACTAATATTATCAAACACAATCCTAGTAACCATTTTATTGTTTTCATATTAAATCCTCCCTCATATGTTTATGCAAATTACTATCTGTAACTATCTATAAGTATATTCTGGATATGTAGACTTGTAAAGAAGAATTTTTATGAGGAAAACAACGATATGAAGACAGAAAACTAAAACTTACACCAATATAATAGAAAAACATTAGAAATTTAAGAAAAGAAAAAATATAAAATAAAGAATGGAGATAAAATATATGAAATTTACCCAAAATACAAACAAAGAAACTGTAAAAATCCTGCTGAATGAAAACAAACGACTGAAATG
>CATKAP010000057.1 GCA_949746255.1 uncultured bacterium | reverse complement strand
GGTGGTCCTGTGTGCCGAGCGTAACCGGGCAGAAGATGATGAAAATGATACTCTTACCATCACTCTGGTGCTGGGGGATGAATTCAGTGTCCAGATGAATTCCCGGAACTTTAAGACCAATATAGATCCTCTTTTTCTTAACACCTTACTTACTTGCCGCCATTATCATATCAGTCTCTATTATACCGCCCAGCGTTTCGGTCACGTGGATGCCTTGCTTCGGCAGGTGACAAGCTATGTGGTGGACTGTGATAAGTTATGGCGGTTCCAGCGGCAGAACATCTATGATGCCTGGGAGATGGAGAACGCTTCCAATACCATGTTGTTGACTCCCATAGGGCGGAGCTGCTGGTTTGTGCGGAATAGCGATTATGCTGCCTATGATACCTTGGCTTGTGTGGGCAATTTGAAAAAGTCTATGGCCGAGGGTGATATGATGAGTGAGGATGAGATCCTGGCGCTTCAGTGTAATCAGCCCACCAATATGGAGGGGATCGCCAAGCCTTCCAGGAAGTGGCTGAAGGCGCAGAAAAGAAGGAATAAGAAATGAGAGCATGGGAGGGGCCCCGGCGACGGCCTTCAGGCCCGTCGGGGTCCCCTCCAATCTGTAACACAAATTCCGCTCCAGGATGTTCGATCTGAAGATCTCTTTGTGTTACAATTATGCAGCCATTTCATCCGGGCTCTTCCAGCCCAGTATTTTTCGGGGATAGCTGTTCATCCATGCCTGGATCTCAGCTATCCTCTTTTTACTTACTTTTGTGAAATCAGTTCCTTTGGGGAACCATCTTCGGATCATCCGGTTGTGGTTTTCGTTGGTGCCTTTCTCCCAGGCTGCATAGCTGTGGCAATAGTAGACGTCAAAACGAGTTCCGCCGTGTATGGATTGCCGCAGCTCCTCATACTTCAAAAACTCGCTACCGTTGTCCGTGGTGATGGACCTGAACCGGCGTCGAAAATCCGGTGTTGCGGCCTCCAGCTTATCAAAGACCGCCCGGACTGAGGCTGCCTGTTTGTTTGGCAGCTTGAAGATCATCTCCTGTCGGCTCCGGCGCTCGGTCAAGGTGAGCAGCACAGCCCGGCTCCCGGCCTTTCCTACCACAAGATCCATTTCCCAATGTCCAGGCTCCAGGCGCTGGTTGATTTCTTCCGGCCTGTCTGTGATAGACGGGAGCCTGGGATGGGCGATCCGTTGCGCTGGATGGGCGCCTGGCTTTCTCTTACGGCTCTTGATCCAAAGGTGTTTGTTGGAGAGCTGTAGGAATACCCCTTTTTCTATGTAGCTGTACAGGGTAGCCGTGCAAACGCTGGTTGTGAAGCCTTCCTTTCTGGCCTGGGCTAAAGCTGCCGCTGGTGAGTATCGGTCCCAGATGATCTTCTGCTCCAGGAACTCGGCGAGGGCATAGTCATTCCCCAGCTTAATGGGCCGGCCCTTGGCCGTCTGGTTGTACTTGTGGACCTGATGGGCTTTATCTGCAGAATAATGCAGCTCGTCCCGGTAGATCCCACTCCGCTCTTTC
>CATKAP010000056.1 GCA_949746255.1 uncultured bacterium | reverse complement strand
TGTTATCAAAGCAGAATAAATTATGTGTTGAGTAAAAGTAATTAAGGAGCAGCTTGACTACTGCTCCTCTCTCACCACTTAGAAGAATTGTTTCATTGGGTTTCATTCGTTTATATATTGTTTTATTTCTTGAAGTTCCTTATTTATTTTGTCTTTTTCTACCTTGCTTAAAAAGTCACTCATTTCATTCAGTCTCATTTTAATATCATCATAATTATTTTGAATTATTTGTCTTGGATACCCATCATTAATTAGCTTTCTCAACTGCGTTACTAATGATAAAATATTATCTTTGTTACCATATTCTATTTGCAACTGATTAGATGATATGTTATTAGTGAGATTTTGTACGGCAAGTTGCATATCACTTATTTGTTGTAACAACATATAATTAATGCTATTTTTATCTTCAATATCCGATTTTGGTTTTAACTCTGCTGCGCTTGGTAAAGATAACAAACTTATAAGTGAATTTATATTTTTATTATCATTAGCCGCATTTTCTGTACTTAGTATAGCATCTTTTATAAGATTTTGTGATTTTAAAACGTCCCTGTATCTATGTGTGCTTATATATTCTGTGTATCTTAATGGAGAAATATCAAAAATTGATTTTGTTATTTTGTCTTTAATTAAGACTACAGGCTTATCAAATGCTTGCCTAATGCCAAGTTCAAACAATACATTAGGATTGTTTGAACTCATATCGCAAATAGCCATTGGTGTTTCTAATATTTTTTGTAAAATATCTTTATGAATTAAATTTGTTTGTTTTACATCGTCTGCTCTAACTGGTACAAAACCAGCTTTTTCACATGCAACTTTTATAATGTCTTCATACACTAATTTAAAATGTCCTTCTTCATAACCGTTTTGATCGGCGATTGGCATAATAATAAAACACTCTTTTTTATCCATATTGAACCTCCCATTAAATTTTTTCTAAAACCAATAATTTATATAAAATATCATCAGTATTTTTAGAAGGTTCAATATTATTAACCACCTTAAAACTGTTTATTGAAGTGTAGTTTACGTCTTCTGACAATAAAGAACCATAAACAATTGGGACTCTTATTAATATTTTAGCTCCAGGCTTACATGTCATTGCAATTCTTTTTAATACTTTCGTTTTAGGTATTACTAAATTAGCTATAAATATTATGTCTTCATTGACATAATTATAATTTATACCATCTTCTATTTTAAGAATAATATTGTCAAATTGGAGTTTGCTTTTTAACTGTTTTGCATTAATTATAGCTTCTGCACTACTGTCAATACCTGTGATTGATAATTGTCGATATCGTTCACATGCAACAAGCATAGTTATAGGGAAAGAACCACATCCGACCATTACAAATGTTTTCCCATTTTTTATATAATCATCAAGTTTATCAAATTCTGTTGAAATATCTTGATAGAATTTTTTATTATAATCCAATGATAAAGAGTCTTTAATTGAATTAAAGTCCTGTCCTAAATTTATAATATTTTCTTTTT
>CATKAP010000055.1 GCA_949746255.1 uncultured bacterium | reverse complement strand
TTGGTTTTGGTTCCACCTTTCATCGTCCCGGCCTGAAAGTCAATGTCCGCCGTTTTTAGGCCAAGCAATTCAGAAATCCGCCAACCGCTATAAATGAAAATCAACACGCTATCCACCCACGGTTCCCCGCTGTGGTTCCAGAGCCGTTCAATCACTTCATTACTTAGCCTGTCCCGGCTGGTGGGCGGCACCGGATCAGATGTCAGCAAATCAGAATAGCACCGGGAAACCACGTCCAATTCCAGGGCGAACCGGTCGAGATGGCCCCAAAGGTTTTTAATGGCCGCTTGGGTGCTATATCCTTTACCGCAGCCGTCAATCGTTTCTTGCATTTGGTATGCCTTGATCTGTTTATAAGGCTTGTTCACCAAAGCTGAACAATGTTTGAATGACGAACAAAGGGAAGCCCGGTTGGCTTGGCCCAGCTTGGGGGCCTTCTTTTCTTTCCAAAAATCGAAAAGCTGTTGCAGGGTGATTTTAGCCCGGTCAACATCCCATGGATCACGGTTGTATTCCGCCAAAAGGATGTTGCCTTCTTCCCGAGTGGCCGCATAGCCGATGATCTCAAAGATCGGTTGCCCGTTATCCTTCCAACCGGTAGTTTTCTTGATAATGTACGGGCGGCGGCGATTGCCTGACAATTTGGCTACTGTCCCATAACCATTAGGGTTTCTGATGGGAATCACCTGTCCTTTCAAAAATGGTTGCACAAACCCCAGGGCAGGTGTTATAATAGCGTTGTTAGGGGCGCTACGTCGGATCACCTGTCCAATGTGGTTCCTTGCCGCTTCCGGTGCTACCAACACCGGGGGCGGCTTTTTTTTTGTTTCTATTTAGGCTTCTATCATAGAGTTTATAACTTGTTCAGTTTCAAAAGGAGGATTCATCAATTCAACAGTTGTTTTTAGCCCATTCAAATTTAAATCCAAATGGAGGAATGGGGTACCGCCAACGGTTTTGGTTTCAGCTTCGGTTTTGGCGGTAGTCGATCCAACAATGGCCCCAACTGGCCCCGCTATGGCCCCACCGACAATGGCCCGTCCAATTCCACCTTTAGTCTTCGTTTTGGTAATCGTTTTTGCACCAACTTGGGTGATGGAATACTGTTCAATTTCAGAAAAATGGAAAACGATAGGTTCCGCTTTTACTTTCTTACTACTGGATACATATGCCCATTGATGTTCAAAATCAATAAAAATGAAGCCACACATTAGAGATGAAACTACCCTGGATTCCTGAAATTGCTGGAACCTATGGGAATTTTCTTCTAACGCTTGCTTTACCATGCTGGTTGATACAAACCCAGGCCCACAACATATCCGGGCACACATGGGACAAATCTTTCCGTCTGTAAGTTGCGTGAAAATAGTTCCATGGAGCCGGTCACCGCAGATTGCGCAATATTCTTTTTTCCCGAACATGAACTATTCCCCTTTCTATATCGGTAACATATCCGTAACACTTGAAAGCCTTGAAAACACTGGATTTTTTAAATGTGT
>CATKAP010000054.1 GCA_949746255.1 uncultured bacterium | reverse complement strand
GCAAAGGTGCCCTCGTTCCAAATTTGCCGCTTGCGCAGGGCTTTTTGGTAGGCGGGGCTGTCCAATTCGCTGAAATCCTGTTTCATTTCTTTCCAAAAGTAATTGCGCTCCACTACTTTTGCCCTTCTGCTCCCGATACATTGCGTTTTGCGGGGGCAAGCTTCACAATCGTCCTTGTTTGAGAAATAGGCCCAGTCCAGTGCAGTCCGCCGGCACTTCGGGTAAGGTTTCGCAGCCGCAGTTCTTTTCCGTTAGGACAGGTGTAACTGTCCTTCTCCGGGTCATAAGAAAACGATTCGTTTGGGCGTGTACCGCATACCGCCGCGGAGCGCGGCATGGGCCGGACATAAAACCGAATGTTATGCTCGCGCAATACCCGGTGGAACAGCGGAAGATCATAGGCCGCGTCCGCCGCCGCGGGCTGGATGGGGATGACATGGTGATGGATATGCTCCAGCTGCCTCAAATATGGAACTGCGTCATGCACTTCTCCCGAAGTCACGGTCGTCTCAAGAATGACGCCATGTTCACAGTCTACTGTTTCGTGTGACAGGTAGTGCGGTTCCTGGGGGTTCCCTGGCCGATTCAAATGGCCAGCCTCCGGGTCTGTACGGCTGACCCATTTGCGGGTATACCGGCTATCGCCCTTAACTGGCTTTGTCCGCTTTTTCTGCCGGCGTTTCTTTCCTGTTTTCCGCTCCGGTATCCTCCGCTCCAGCTCCTCCAGTCCTTCTTCCTCGTAGGCATCCAGCCGTTCCCAATATGCCCCCGGTTTCCCTGCGGCCTCTATCATATGCGCTGAAGCCCGGGACGCGTTTGCTTTCACATGGGTAGAATCTGTCACAACCAGCCGCCCGCTCACCAGTCCGGCCTGGACACACTGTTCCACAACGGTTTCGAACAACCGGCGGAATACCTTCCGAAAGGACGGCTTCCGCCGCCGGAGCTGGCTGATCGTGCTGTGATCCGGCACCCGCTCAAACAGATCCAGGCCCAGGTACCACCGCAGGGCTACGTCCGTTTGGATTCGCTGCTCGATCTGCCGCTCCGATGGGATGCCATACAAATACCCCACCAACAGATACTTCACCAAAACGACTGGATCAATTGGCGGCCGCCCGCACCGATGGCTGTACAGCTTCCTTGTCTCCTCATACACAAAGGACAGGTCCAGCGCCTTTTCCAGCTTCCTCAAAAAATGATCTCCCGGCACCAGGTCTTCTATTGTTACCGTGTGTATTTTTAGCTGCATCTCCATTCACCCCTGTTCTTATTCTATCATATCTTTCGGAATATGGGGAGCTTTTGTCAACAGGTCGAGATTCTGCGTGGCACTCCTTCTTCTGTACTGCACTTTTTCTCCCCTTTAGGGGCAGGGGACGCCGGGGCAACGCCCCGGCGAGTGCGGACGGCGTATAGCCGGACGCGATGCTTGCCCCACCCAAATGGGTGGGCTTCCGCACCAACGGGGCGTTT
>CATKAP010000053.1 GCA_949746255.1 uncultured bacterium | reverse complement strand
TATTCATGATATAATTCTCCTTTTATTTGTTATAATTTGATAGGTTTTCCACTATAGTTAGTTACTTGTCTTTCCGCTTGCGTTTGTCGATCCGCTCCTGCAATCTAACTTCTTTACCTTTTCGCATATGCGTATCGCCCTTTTTAATACGTGTTGCTTTTCCTGCTTCTAAAAGCTGTTGATCCATGCCGTTGTTCTTTGCGTGTCGGCTCATTATGTTGGAATAGGATTTTTCCGTTGTCCTTGTACCATGACATAAACCAAACCGCTCTTTATATTCTGCTATAGTCAAGCCGTGACTTTCTTTGATATGACTCCCCAACCGCACAAACGATTTTCCACAAATGTGACATATGATTTTTCCTTGATCGTCATAGGCGATTGTTCCCGCTGCTGGAATGTCGTGTATTTTTCCACCATTCTTGAAATACTTATAGCAGCCTTGACATAACCCGCCATAATGCCTGTTGAGGATAGGTTTTCCGCATTGTGAACAATTCATTTTTATCAATCCTCTGTGTAGTAGTCTGATAGTTTTACAAAGTATCTGCCAGCATAGAAGAATGATTTTATGTGGTCACTTTCCATACAGACTTCAATACAAGGAACGCCGCAAATAATATATGTCACTTTTCCACCTTCTTAATTATAAATACTGTTATTTGCTTATACGATTGCCTCCAGCAGCCTCCCATATATGGAATGATACTATAAACAATCCACAATAGACAAAGGTTGACGGGAAAATTTCTTCCCACGGTGCGCCACAATCAGACGCTCCAGCCTTACCTAAAATCAGGAAAAAGAATACTGCCATTGACCAACCAGAAATATTACGTACGATCTTCTCTATTTTTTCCGCTTGCCGTTCACGTTTTACCCATTCTTTATCTGTGTATTCCACTTTTCCGCCTCCTTAATATACAGGGCATTCCATTATTTGCAATGCCTGTTGCTTTTCCGCTTTTCCATGCTCTGTCAAACAATCATCCTCCATAAAAGCGGCAACTTCTCCGAAGGAAATTTCCGGGATCATATCAGCCAGCCATTGCACAAATTGATCCTTGCTAACTTGTTCATGCTTATGCCCATACTCAATCAGGTTTTCCACGATCCCACGTAACATACAGTTTTCCATATGAAATTCCCGCTCCATATAGGCCATAAACCCTGATCTATTAAACCCTTTTTCCATTTTATTTTTCCCTTCTGCCATATGGCTTTATTTTTCCGCAATGGTCAAGCTATTTTATATTTAGGAATACTGGTATAACCATCATATTTATAAAGTACAACGTCCTCCGCATTTCCTCCCGCTGCTTCTGCCAACTCCTTTTTAATTCCTTCATCATTCCACGACACGCAATAGTAAGCGCAACCGTCAATTTCTTCAGGGCTTGTCGGCTCCGTGTCGCCCTCATGCACGATCCACTCTGATCCAGTGTTGAAATACATTGTTTCAAAAGCGTCCAG
>CATKAP010000052.1 GCA_949746255.1 uncultured bacterium | reverse complement strand
CTTTACAACAGGATAATTAATCATGGAATTTTCTATTTTTATCCAACCTATGATTTCTGGGTTTATAAGCGATAATGCATATAGGTCTACAAAATCTGATTCATTTGTAGCTTCAGTATTGGTATATTGTTGGATAAGTTCTTTATATTCATTGCGGGCTGTCTTATATTCCTTTATATATCTGATTAAAAAGAATGCTGCGGTTCCTATCATAATAATCATGATAATATAAAAAATGGTGTCTTTTATAATCTCTTTTTTCATAATAAATTCTTCCTGTAATGTTAATAATCAACACAGTATTGACATGGAAAGTAAGATTGTGATGCAGCTGAAGTATCACTGTACGCATAACCTTCAAAATTACCTTCATTTATTCCTGGGCATGTACTGTCTTTGTGATAATACATATCGGATGTCAATAAAAAGCGGTTTGTTCTTTTTACTTCTGCACCTGCCATTGCGTATATGTTTATGGTTTTTAAACCATTCTGTGTTTGACTACCTTGTAAAAAACCAAGTATAGTTGGTCCTTCCAATGCCCGTTGCCAATCCTCTCCTTTTATTTCTGGAATTTCAAAAGTATATTGCATACCATACTTATCTAAAGTGTTATTATATTCATTAATATAATATTCGAGATCACTCTGGGTTTTGTTTGTGATTATATTTGCCTTGTGTGTGTAGAATGCTTTTTTATTTTCTTCTGTTGAAACATCAAGAAAATTCAGTTCCTCCGGAGCTTTAAAATATTCCCACACAGAATTTGGATCTCCGGATTTGTATTCGCCTGTTTCCTGGTTTGTTATGGATATTTGGTTATTTAAATAATATCTGATAAAATAAGTTCCTTGTCCGGAACCAGATGGTACTTCTACTGTCTCTCCCCATGTATTTAATGTTGTTGTTATGGGTGTAATAACTTTATACCCAGTTGAGTCTACTGTGATATCAAGATAACGAATGTAATAACCTCCATTATCAATTAGACAGATTGCCGGTACTTGAAATGGAATAGTATCTTCTACGGTAGTATTTTTAGCATTAAAACTAAGAGTAAGGGATTTATAAAATGCATTAAATGCGTTTTCCCTCTTTTTTTCTGTTGTAAAAACGCCTTCATCCTCGTAATCTGTTACTGTTTTCATTGCATCTTCACATGCTGCTGTAATATAAGAAGTATATTTTGTTTCTATGATGCTGCCATATTCATTCAAACTTGTCCTATAATTTAAGATTGCAAAAATGCATAAAAAACCGATAAAGAAAAATAATATGTATTCTGAAAATTTCATGACATTCTCCTTACTGTGCTACATTTCCTACATGTCCACCATAAGTAGTTAATATTTTTTTCCCGTTACCAGTGGAAGATATAAAACTTAATATTTTAGTGCCAAAAGTATCGGATTCATTTTGTATAGTAACCTGAGATCGGAAGAGCGTCGTGTAGGGAAAGAG
>CATKAP010000051.1 GCA_949746255.1 uncultured bacterium | reverse complement strand
TTTCGAAGGCAAAACCGGCAAAGCTACTTTTATCTCTGGTATATCTAATTTCGCAATACATTGCATTGTCATTATCAAGAACACTTTTGTAAGGTGTTGCCACAAGCTTATTACATTCTACTACCATATCTTTCTTCCTTAAAAATATTTTTTTCCTAAATAATTGCAAAATAAAACACATCAAATTGAATTTTCCGACTGCATATATTCATCTATACATTTACCTTCATAACATTATCTGCGTTATTTTCAAAAAAATGGTTAAATCATCTACAATTTCAAATTTATATTTCTAAATTTCCACTTTACAATCTCACATAATTTAACTAATAGTATCTCAGTGCACAAATGCACATTATATCAGAAGTATTTTGAACATCAGAAAAAACGAATTTTTATTGCCTTCTACTCTACTATCTCTTCATACATGGTTACACACAATCCAAGTTCTCCCATTAAACCATTATCAAGTTTAACCACAATTTTTCTATCGGGAAATAAATCTTTAACTCTGTTTTTCCAGAAATATACTATTGCATTTGCAAACTGAATCAATATGTTATCATTATCCATAAATTTCGATTCGCCTACAAAAAAATCTCCTATACTCCATGTATTAACACTCATCTCTATCGCTTTTTTATCATTATGATACTGTTCCTCTAATACGCTGATTTTTTCAAAAGAGGCTTCTTTATTGCAATTCCAGAATTGTTCAATAAATATATACTCCTTTACTTGTATTAACTGGGGACAGAATAAATACGCTGCAGCTATCAATCCATCAATTTTGCATTTACATGTTGCATATTGAGCCAAATCAGTGCACCAGTTTGCATCCTCAATTTCATCAATTACATTGCTGTTAATTATGCTTTCAAAGATTTTAATATTTTCCATAATTATTTCCTTCACAATAGCATTAACTTTTGAAACTGCCTTTTAAAAATTTTAGAAAAAGCAGCGCTATACTATACCTATATTTATAATATTTCAAATTTTTATTTCCTAAACGATATATCATAACCGGAGTCTCATTACTACCGTCATAAACATATATACTTTTACATACCGGACATCTCCACACATCAT
>CATKAP010000050.1 GCA_949746255.1 uncultured bacterium | reverse complement strand
GTCGTTGGGGTCGGAGGGGTAGAGCAGGAACGCCGCGTCCGCGTCCTGCTCCAGTTGGCCCGATTCCCGAAAGGAGTGCATGGACGGCGGGACGTATTTCCCGCCCTTCCCCTCCTTGTCCGGCCGGGACAGCTGGGCCAGGGCCACCACCGCCGTGCCGGTGCTCTGGGCAAAGGTTTTCAGCCCCTGGCTGACGGCGGTGACAACGGCGTAGCGGTCCGAGGCGCGCACGCCGGGGGCCTGGAGCAGCTGCACATAGTCCACGTACGCCACCTGATAGCCATGGCCCACCGCGTCCGCGGTGATGTCGTCCACCGTGGACCCCGCCGCCCGGATCACGTCAAAGGGGCACACCGTGGCCACGCAGTTGGCCGCCTCGGCGAACCGCCCCCACTCCTCCCCGCTGAACCCCCGGGTTTTGATCCTGCCCAGCGGCACCCGGGCCAGCGTGGAAAACATCCGGTCCGCCATCTTCTCCGGCCTGGTCTCCAGGCTGTAGTAGCCCACCTTGTACCCCGCCTTGGCCTGGGCCATGGCCATGAGGATGGACAGCAGCGTCTTGCCCGACGAGGCGTACCCGCCCAGCAGCACCATATCCCCCAGCTCGGCGTACACCGCCCGGTCCGCCGTGGGGATGCCCCAGGGCAGGTAGCGGGGCTTGTCCTCCCGCTTCATCCGCTCCAGGAAATCCCTGGACAGCTCGGGCCCCGTCATCCGGGGCATCCGGTCCGTGGCGGACAGGATGGACGCCGCCTTACGCGCCAGGATCGTCGCGCCGTCCAGGTCGACGCACTGGGCCAGCTCCTCCCCCAGCCCCCGCAGGCGGTACAGGATGGCAGACCGCCGGGTGATGGCGATGTACTCCCCCACGTTGGCGGCGGTGACGGTATCCTCCATGGCCTGCCGCGCCCACGCTATGTACCGCTCCCCGCCCTGCATGGCGTCCACCACCGTCACCGGCTCGATGGGCCGCCCCCCCCGGGACAGCCTGCGGATGGCGGTGAACGTGGCCCGGCAGGTACCGTCCACGAAATCCTCCGGCCTGAGCCGGGACAACGCCAGCGGCACACACCCCTCGTCGATGAGCATGGATCCGATCACGGACCGCTGGGCGGACAGCCCCCCGGTGAGGGCCGCGTCCACGTTATCCATACCGCTTCACCCCCATTTTTCTCAGGTTGGCACACACTGTGCTCACCCCGCACCCCAGCCGCCCGGCGATCTCCCGCAGGGTCAAGCCCTGCCCGTTCAGCTCCAGCAGCTTGTCCCGGTCCAGCCGGCTTGTCCGGCCGCTGCGCCGGATGGACGGCCCCTCCTCGCAGCAGCGGCACCATTCGGGGCTGTTCAGACACCGGGATTGGCAGGCCGTATCCGGGCAGTCCTTGCAGCAGGGCAGGCCGGGGTGTGCGCAGTCCGGCGGCGCGATCCTGCATAGCCTCATATCGCC
>CATKAP010000049.1 GCA_949746255.1 uncultured bacterium | reverse complement strand
TAAAATCCAATGTGGGTTTTGACTTTGATGTTGATTTTCATGTGAATGATAATGAATGCAGATTTTCGGCAAAAGAAATCAGGAAAAAAATAAGGATTGCGCTCAATAAGGTTGCTCCTCAATATGGATATGATAATGCTGAAGATAATACAAGAGTTCTGACAATAAAAGTCAAGGACAGAAAAAATTCAAAAATACGGTATAGCTGCGATTTTGCCATAGTGAATGATTACATAGACGATAACGGCAATGAACGGCAAGAATATATCCGCTTTAATAAAAGGCATGGCAACTACACATGGGAAGAGCAACCTAAAGGATATTATTCTCTGCCTGAAAAGGAAGGCTGGGTAAAAGAAAATGGATATTGGGCTGAAATGAGGGAATTATATCTGCGAAAAAAGAATCTTAATAATAATCCAGATAAACATTCAAGAAGCATCTATGCAGAAACAATACATGAAATCTGTCAAGAATATGAGTATTTTAAATTATAATCGTCAATAGTATAAATACAATAGAATATTTCAACCAAACAATAAAATGTATCTCCCCTGTATGCGTTTTTCATCCAGCCAACACACATTCATACATCTAGTCTCCACGAAAAATCCATACAGGGCATTTTTATATCCTGAATATCTTGATGCATCCATAATTCCACTCCTTAAATAAAACAGTGATTTCATGGTAAAATACATAAGATGCAGATATGTAAAAATGGTATACACAAATCATCTTTTTATGAAATGGCAAAAAACCGCACAAATATATTTACATAATCGTACAAATAATATATAATTATGGTGCGAAAGGGGATGGTGATATGTCTATAACAGCTACAGAATTAAAACAGAATTTAGGCAAATACTTGCTGCTTTCTGCACAGGAAGACATTTATATTACTAAAAATGGTAAAGTAATTGCAAAATTGACAAATCCACACCAAAACAGGGTAGAAACGGCAAAGTCATTATTTGGTATACTGCCAAAGGATGCTGATATAGATGCTGCACGGAATGAAAGGCTGGATAATAAATAATGAAAGCATTAGTTGACACAAATATAATCATAGATGCATTGACGGGAAGGGAGCCATTCAGAGAAACAGCAGAAAAAATATTTATGTTTGCTGCCAATCAGATAGAGGATTTATATATTACCGCAAGTTCTGCTACAGATATTTACTATTTAATGAGAAAGCATATGCACAGTTCAGATCAAGCGAAAAATGCCATATCCAAATTATTTGAGCTGTTTTATATTTTGGATGTTACTTCTGAAGATTGCCGGCAAGCATTATTGCTGGACATAAAAGATTATGAAGATGCAGTTGTTTCCTATTGTGCAGTCCGTAACCAGATAGATTATATTGTAACAAGAAACATAAAGGATTATAAGGAATCAAAAATCAAAGCTGTATTACCGGATGAATTTATTAG
>CATKAP010000048.1 GCA_949746255.1 uncultured bacterium | reverse complement strand
TACGTTTGATGTTCATCACCATCTCGCTCTGTTTTGAGAGTTATCAATTTTTGAAAAGTCTTGATTTTCAACTATTTGGGGCTTGACAAGAGAGGAAGGCATCATCATATGAATCTGTCAAAAATGTATAGAGATATCTCTGCTCATTCTAGCTTGGACACTCAAGTGCTAGAGGATTTTGTTCAAGAAAATGACGTGTTCATCCAGACATTGAAGGACGACCTTGAAAAGATTTATCCGCGTGAAGCGGCAGATGCCCTGTCTTTTTTGCTGTATGCTAAACCCTATTTTTCATCTGTCCAGGAGTGGGAGGAATTGGCGGTCCGTTGCCTGGAGATTGTAAGAGATGGTATTTATAAGCAGGCATTTTGGGGCATTTATGCCTTTACTGGTTTGAGTTATGTCTGTTTCCTTGCCAGAGATCTTGCAGATAAAGTTCCTGCACTCAGCCGCTTCCGGGACAGCCTGGAGCATCTGCTAGCAGACACGTTGCGGTCACGTTTGGATACTATTCATGAAAGCTGGTTTGAGTCGGAAAGTACGTTTGAGTTGATTTACGGCTTTGCTGGGGTCCTGCGTTGTTGTTGCGACGGGATAACAGACGGCCCCTGCCAGCGTCTGACAGGGGAAGTTACAAATGCTTTGCTCCGAAAATTGCAACCGAAAACGATTCTAGGACAGACTGTTCCAGGGTTTCTCTATATGCCCTCCGAAGTTGGTGCAGAAAATGTGAGTATTCCTGCGCCTAATGGTTGCATCAATTACAGTATGTCTCATGGGATTGCTGGGACTTTGGGGGCTCTCTCCTTTGCCTACCGAAAGCACCCGGACTCAGTTGTGCGGCAAACGATGGAATCGTTGATTACTGAATTTTTGCGGTCGCAATACTATGTGGATGATATTGCATATTGGCCAGGGTGGATTTCAATCGAGCAATATTTGGGTGGGACAGAGTTGCCGCATTTCCCTAGTAGGATGAGCTGGTGCTATGGCTCACCGGGGATTCTGCGGGCTCTCTATCTTGCTGCAGATGCCCTTTCCAAAGAGGATATCAAGTGTTTTTCCGTAGATGAGATGGCTAAAATTGCAACTATGGATACCTCAAAATATATTTTTGATTCCCCCATCGTCTGCCACGGTCTAGCTGGTGTGGTACTTGTGATGCGTAATATGTACAATGATACTCGAAAAAAAGTATTTGCATCGAAAGCAAGGGAGATCACAGATATGCTGGTATACAATTTTGCATATCGTGAGAAAGAGAATTGCGATCTTGTAGCACAACAGGAAATTCGGAAATACGATTATCTCGAAGGCTATACGGGAATACTGCAGACAATTTATACCGCCATGACCGGAGAACCTAATATGAACGAAAAGCGGCTCATGCTTCGGTAGAAGAGGGAGTAACAGCGATATTTTGAACAAAGC
>CATKAP010000047.1 GCA_949746255.1 uncultured bacterium | reverse complement strand
TGCTGATGAGCCGAGATAAGGCCATGAAGGTGTCCACAGTGAGCCGCTGCGTGACGCTGCGGGCGGGCTCTATGGCGGTGCTTCCTATCTACGTGATGGATGAAAATACCAAGCAAAGGATCAATAATCACCGGCTGGGGAGGGTACTGTGGGGGCGCCCCAATGAGGCCATGACCAGGTTTGATTACGAGATGCTCATGAGCTGCAACAAATATTTGCAGGGGAATGCCTACGCATGGATATTCCGCAACCGAGCCACTGGCTGGCCGGAGGAGTTGATCCCACTGCCACCTGATTCCGTGGCACCCCATATGGATCCAAAGGGAAAACTGTGGTACGTGTTTTTCCATCCAACAACGGGGGAAACCACTTGGATACCGCCGGAGGATATTCTCCACTACAAAGAGTACAGCGAGGACGGCCTGGAGGGAATCTCTATTCTGCGCAGAGCGGCGGAATCAATACGGACAGACATCTCAGCACAAAGCTACGAGCGGGACATGTACGAAAATGGTGGGAGACCTTCCGGAGTATTGACTGCGGAATCGGATCTCTCCGGTACCATTGACGTGAAGGGTGCCGATGGAAAGGTGATTGAGACCATATCCAAAAAGGAACGACTACGCCGGGAATGGGAGGCTGTGCATCGGGGGCCGGGAAAGCAATTCCGAACGGCGGTCCTGGATTTGGGTCTCAAGTACCAGACCGTTGCCATGAACAACTCTGACGCACAATTTATTGAATCCAAGGAGGTCCGGGTGGTGGATGTATGCCGATTCTTCGGTGTACCGCCACATCTGGTCTTTGCTGGAAAACAGAGCTATGAGAGCAACGAGCAAAACTCGATCGAGGTTGTTGACTATACCATGCTTCCGGATACGGTCCAGAGGGAGCAGGAGGATACCAGCAGACTACTGTTGCCCTCCGAGCGAGACGCGAACCTGCGGATCAAGCGGGAGCTGAAGGTGTTTCTGCGGGGAGATACAAAGTCGCAGGCTGAGTTCATTAAGGCTATGCGGGAAGTGGGTGGATATTCGGCAAACGATATTCGGGCGCTGGATGACCGGGGACCCATCCCAGGCGGAGATACTTACTACTCCAGCTGGAACTACGGCCCCATGGATATGTTCGCCGCCTTGAGTGTGTTCCGGAATATCGGGAAATTCCTGCCGGAGGATGCCGCAAACCGTGTGGCGGATGAGATCATCAGAAGATTGGGAAAGGAGATGTAAGGATGGAAGGGGCTGAGAAATTCTCCACAGTCAAGACGTTGGAAGCCACAGAAAGCGAGCTGGGGTTGATCAATCAACAGGCGCTGAAGCCGCTGAAGGCGGAGGAAGTATTCATTTTCCGGGTGGCGGCCTGTGATGACCAGGTAGACCGGGAGAATGAGCGGTTTACCAGGCGGGCGCT
>CATKAP010000046.1 GCA_949746255.1 uncultured bacterium | reverse complement strand
TTCACTTTCAGGTAATCCAAACTGGACAATAAAAGGAACAAATACCACTGTTGTTCCTGGTGGCACGATAAGTGGTGCAAGTACAAGTGTTACCCTTACCAAAGTTACTGCATGCGGAGGCGGAGGAGGGGGTGCCGGTGCCAGAAATGCAAGTGGTGCCGCCGGCGGCAGCGGGGGCTATTGTGCAAATATAGCATTGAATAGAACTGTTACTCCTTCACAGGTTACTATCCGTATCGGAGGTGGCGGTGGAGGTGGTGGCGGAGCCTCTCATGAAGATAATGTAAATACTGGTTATATAGACGGTATTAGAGGAGTTTTTAACTCAGGCGGTGGAGGTGGTGCTGGTGATTTTAATAATAGAGGAACATCAAGATTAGCCGGCAGTGGCGGGTCAGGAGGCGGTACATATGGTGGTGCCGGCGGGGCAGCGGAAGTCACATTAAATTCAAAAGCTAAGGCGGGTAGTGGTTTTGTAGGTAATACTACTGCTACAAATTATGCCAAGGGCGGTAAAGGTGCCGATATTCATACCAAAGATGGTTACGTTAGTTCTGCTGGTGACGGTGGTAACGGAGGCTTGTGGGGCGGAGGTGGAGGGGGAGGGGGAAAAATATATGCAGCGTACGCTACCCCGGGACCCTTTAATGTAACCGGCACTGGCGGAGGTGGAGGTGGAGGTCCAACTTCACTTCTGATAGACAATGTTTTGACCTTTCAAGTTGGCGGAGGTGGAGGAGCAGGCGGCGCCGGAGGAGGGATCACCACAACAAGCGCTGGAAGACCTGGTGGAGGAGCAGGTGGTGGTGCCGGCGGAGGATATGGTGCTGGTGGTGGCGGAGGGGGAGCTCAAGGACGGTATAATGTTACATCTTATTGTGGCGCAAGCGGAGGGGGAGCTTCCCACTCTGGTACATTTTTAGGCGGGGGCACTGGAAATTCAGGTGGTCATTGTCTAATAGGTAGTAGAAGTAATAGTACGCCACAATTAAGTACTGGTGGCTATGGCGGCGGAGGATACGGTGGCGTAAATGGTGCACATGGACAAGTTAAACGATATAACTATGCTGTTGGTGGAGCCGGGGGAAAACTCTCTTCCTCAATATTTAGTACTTCATCCAATTGCTCAGGCGGAAACGGCGGAGATTATAAAAATAGTGTTTACAACCGCCGTGGCCAATCCGGCCTCCCCGGTGCTATGCGTCTGTGGTACAAAAGAGATGGAAGTAATACAACATTAAGCTGTACATATAGAAAGCAATCTAACTCCGGAGGGGGAGGAGGGGGAGGACAAGTATGGATAGGAGAGATAAATGTAACTCCAGGAGAAAAGCTTAACTTTACCATAGGTAACGGAGGAAGTGGTGCAACATCATATGGAGCTAACGGTTCTAATGGTGGTGA
>CATKAP010000045.1 GCA_949746255.1 uncultured bacterium | reverse complement strand
CATGGAGAGCGACTCCGAAAGCCAGCGGTTTAACAGATGAATCACTTACTGCCGCTAAGAAGAACTGTTGGTGGCAGATGATTCAGCTTCTTCCCTCCAGCTACAACCAGAAGCGGACTGTCATGCTGAACTACGAGGTCCTGGCCAACATCTATCAGCACCGGCGTAACCACAAGCTGGACGAATGGCGGGAGCTCTGCCGCTGGATCGAGAGCCTGCCTTACAGCGAGATCATCACCTGCAATACGACCGAAAAGGACAAGAGCAATGCCCTTGCATCAGTTATCGCCAAACTGAAAGCCGAACAGTGGAGCAAAGAGGAAATTGTGAACCTGATGATGAAGTGCTCTACCACAACGCCACCGTCTGCACTTCCACCGGCTCTGCCGGCAGCCAAGCCACTCAAAGCGTCTCCTGCTCCGAGCATTCATCGAAGAGAACTGTTTGAACCAATTCTCTCCAGAACTATAGAAATGGACAAGTTTGCAACGGAGGTTGTGCTTCGATTCCGCGACATTGATGGCGAGCATGAGATTAAAACCTGCTACGGTGATATTTATAAAATTGTCAACGTGTTCATGGATTACGCCAGATTGCTGGAGCTGGTTAATGATGAGTGGGGTTTGGACTCTTATCGTCGTGCCGTCAATGAAGTAACTGCTGATAAACTGAGGTCTATTGCCAGAAAGTATCAGGAGGCTATCGGCTACGACTATGAGGCGACGCTGGCAAAGTGCGAGGCCAAACAGAAAAAGCAGCGTAAGGACGATGACGTCGGCGGTGATGCTTTGGAGTTGGCATTCAAAAAGAACCAATGAAATGCTGCAAAAAAGAAAAAGGAGAAGTGATCTATGTTTCGGGTAATCATTGCCGGTGGGCGAGACTTCGCTGACTATACCATGCTGTCCAAAACGATGGACGAGTATCTGTCCAGCATCTCGGATGATATTTCTATTGTATGTGGTCAGGCTCGTGGTGCCGACACCCTCGGAGAGCAGTATGCCAAGGAACATGGCTACGATGTTCACTATTTCCCTGCTGAATGGAAACGGTATGGTAAGGCTGCTGGTTATATTCGTAATACTGAAATGGCGAAGAACGCGGATGCTCTGGTGGCCTTTTGGGACGGTGCCAGTCTCGGAACCAAACACATGATTGCCACGGCTGAACAGCTCCACTTGGATGTCCATGTGGTGCGATACAAAAATTGAAGAAAGGAGCTCCTATGGTCGGATATTTGAAATTGCTCGGGTACGTCTTCTTTATTTACATTTGCACTTACAGTATCGTGAATCGCATCTGCAAGTGCATAGAGCACCATACCGAGTGGAAATACCGTGCCCGGATTGACATCGAATGGGTAAATGCTCAACAGATGCGCAAAT
>CATKAP010000044.1 GCA_949746255.1 uncultured bacterium | reverse complement strand
TAAGACCTTCCCCACCAGCCTGGCATTTTTGTCCCTTCCGATGAGCCTGGCGATCTGCCCGTATGTAGCCACACAGCCTTCGGGAATTTCTTCTACTACGGAAAGGATTTCGTAAATCAAAGCTTCCTGTAACATAGCAGACATATGAACACTCCTTTTCTAATTTACTCCTCTACCGTCACATAAATCTGCGCCTCACGGGATTCATGGTTGGAACCTGTTGCCATAACAGAAACCTGAAACGTCCCCGGCTGAGAACCTACATATGCCGCCTGCTTATCCTCTGTTATTTTTGCATCGGTCTGCTTTCTTGTATCTTCTGAAATCCCAAGTATCTTTGCTTCTTTGGCTTTTTCGGTTTTTACCAGCTGCTCAATAGATAAAGTCCCTCCGACCCGGCATGTTACATTTTCATAAGGTGCGATCTGAGGATTTACGTCCATATATCGTTTTAATCCGAACAACAAATAAACGACTGTTAATAACGCAATTACTACTATAATCATAATAATTGCAATGTTACGGCCCATCTTATTTTCTCTTACATTTTCTTCCATATGTGTTGCCCTAATTCTTCTTTCTGATCTTTCTCATAATTATATTCTATATGCGCAGCTATTACCAGCAACTAATATATTCTTAATTTTCCCGACGGCAATAAACAACAAATTTTTTCTGATAAAAGTATTGACTCCCACGTACCGTGATACTGTATTCTTTGATTAGAAGAGATTTTTCATTCCCATAGGAGGTTCCATGAAAACTATCAGTCAAGTTGCAAAATTAACAGGCATCAGCACACGTGCCTTACAATACTATGATGAGATCGGATTATTAAAGCCAAGCAGCCTGACCCGGTCCGGCTACCGCTTATATGATGATGAGGCTTTGCAGAAGCTCCAACAGATATTATTTTTTAAAGAACTGGGCTTTTCTTTAAAAGAAATCCGTGAAATTATGCAAAAACCAGACTTTGACAGGATTTCGGCTTTAAAAAAACAAAAAGGACTGCTTTTATTAAAGCGTAACCGGACAAATAAGCTGATCGAGCTTCTTACCCGTTTAGAAAAGGGAGAAATGCACATGAGTTTTAAAGAATTTGACCTGTCCGATTACATCAATGCTTTGGAAACATTTAAAAACAGCAATACTGATGATATTGTTAAATATTGGGGAAGTGTGGAGAATTTTGAATTATTCATTCAGAAAGCAAAGGATAACGAATCTCAAATAGCCAAATGTGCCATTATGCAATTCGGCAGTGTGGAAGAATATACCGAAGCGATGAAACATAATTTAGAGCATTTCTCTGAACTCATGGAATCGCAATTAACAGAGGAATCGAAAGAAATTGGAAAGCGATCTGATAT
>CATKAP010000043.1 GCA_949746255.1 uncultured bacterium | reverse complement strand
GGTCTCGCCCAGCAGCAAGGGCGAACAGATCTGGCTGGATTGCCTCGACCTGATCTTCTGTGGCAATCAGGAACTGATCGACTATGTGCAGATGATCTGCGGGCTGGCCGTCATCGGCAAGGTCTATGTGGAAGCCCTGATAATCGCATACGGCGGAGGCCGCAACGGTAAATCCACCTTCTGGAACTCCGTCTCCCGCGTGTTGGGCCTATACAGCGGCAACATCTCCGCAGACACCCTGACGGTCGGCTGCCGCAGGAACATCAAGCCGGAACTGGCCGAGGCAAAGGGCAAAAGGCTCCTGATCGCTGCCGAGATGCAGGAAGGTGCGCGTCTTAATGACTCCACCGTCAAACAGCTCTGCTCGACCGATGACATGTTTGCTGAAAAGAAATATAAGGACCCGTTCTCATTTACACCCTGCCACACGCTGGTGCTATATACGAATCACCTGCCTCGTGTCAGCGCCTCCGACGATGGTATCTGGCGCAGGCTGATTGTGATCCCGTTTGACGCCAAGATCGAAGGTGCCGGTGATAAGAAAAACTACGCGGAATACCTCTATGCCAATGCCGGTGAGAGTATCCTCGCATGGGTGATCGAGGGTGCCAAAAAAGTCATTGCTCTTGATTACAAAATACCGGTCCCGGCCTGCGTGCAGAAAGCCATTGATGAATACCGCGCCCAGAATGACTGGTTCGGACACTTTATTGAGGATAAATGCGACATCGGACCGGAGTACAAGGAAAGCTCCTCTGCGCTCTATCAGGCGTACCGTAATTACTGCCTTGATACGAACGAGTATGTCCGCAGCACTGCAGACTTCTACTTTGCTTTGGAGAATGCCGGATATGAGCGGATTACGGTCAAGAGGAAGCGTTTCTTTACGGGCCTTTGTCTGAAGAAAGATGATGGCGATTTTGATGATTTTCTGACCTGATAACCGGGACATGACAAGGTGTATCAAGGTCTTATACAAAAGTTCTCTTAGGACCATATTTTATAGCCTTAAGAAAAAGTTCAGTAAATGGCATTGATACACCTTGCACCTTCCCGACTTAACGGCCTGACGAAAGGACAAATATGCGAGAAAAGACAATAGAGAAAAAGCTATCTGATGTAGTAAAGGCTCGTGGCGGTCTGGCACCGAAATTCACGAGTCCCGGCTTTGATGGCATGCCGGATCGGATCGTACTGATGCCGGGTGGCCGTATGGCCTTTGTGGAAGTCAAGGCTCCCGGCAAGGCACCGCGCCCTTTGCAGGAAGCGAGACACCGATTGCTGCGGCAGCTTGGCTTTCGCGTCTACGTGCTGGATGACGAGAGCCAGATTGGAGGAATCCTTGAT
>CATKAP010000042.1 GCA_949746255.1 uncultured bacterium | reverse complement strand
GTCAAATCTTCACGCATTGCAGCCTTTGAAGATTTAGGCGCAGAGGCAATTTATGAACTTGAAGTAGAAAAACTACCCCTAAAAACCGTGTGGATATAGGATTACATGCCGCCTATTTTCCCGATACAATCTGCTTAAGGGAGTTAATTATTTTAACTTCGTCTTCATGGATAATACCATCATTGGCCTTGTCAATCCAGTCTATAAGCATCTTTCTACCTGTTTCGGATTTATTGATTGCTTGAAAATCTTCCGGAGTAAATAATAGTTTAATTTTTCCCGCTGTATCTGATACTGCACAGTAGTGCCTATAGTACACTGCACATGCCTTTGAAGCCTTTTTATATTCAGGTGAACCTTTTGCGCTTGCTTCGAGCATCATCCTTGCTTCAGATATACTCATACCGGGGTTTTCTTTCAAGCGTAAAAAACCGAGCAGAACATCATCCGACATTGCCTCTAACCCTTCTGGCCCAAGGTCTGCTTGCAGTGCCTCCTTAACAAATTCCTGGGTATCAATAGACTCATCTTTTAAATTAACAATCCTCTCTTCAAGATTGCCGCTCCTTCTTATTTCTTCCGCTGTTTCCTTTGCGGTTTCTTCTACTTTTTCAACTACCTTAGTGGTTGTTTTTTCAATATCTCTGCCTGCTTTATTTACTGCAGCCACTGCATCATCACCAATTTTTTCTGTCATTTGTTCAACTGTTTCTTCCGCTGTTTCTTTAAAGGCTTCGCTTACCTTATTTACAACCCGTGCAACATCATCAGATGCTTTTTCCGCTGCTTCTTCCGTAGCTTCCTTGGCGGCATTTCCTGCTTTATTCGCAACATTTGCCACATCATCGCCAAGTTCTTGTGCTGCTTTTGCACCTTTACCTTTTATTATTAATATGGCTGCTGCTATTGCGGTTGATATTGCAAGTCCACCTATTATTGCTTTTTTCTTATTTATTTCTTTTCCAAATATTGTTACCTTATCACCTTTTTCAAGGCCTTTATTATCAACTTTATTCCCTATTGCTTGATCAGATACAGCACGCGTCTGCATATTCACCGGAGCAGCATACTGCTCACTAAAAGTCTTAAGATTGACATTTGAGATATTGCTCATAATTTTTTCCTTAAATATAGATAAACAACTTAAACTTAGATAAACAATTTTCTATTTATATTAAAACAAAGCAGCTTTCCTTTTTGACATATTTCTGCTTATAGTGTGTTTAAATTTACAAATATTTACACTAACATACAAGGATTGACACCGTAATATGCTTGGGGTATATTTTTTTATGTTGAGACAGGTTGGCTGCGTCTAAATGCCAGCTAAAATGGCTGCAGTCCCTAAAAACCTTAGAAAGGAAAAACG
>CATKAP010000041.1 GCA_949746255.1 uncultured bacterium | reverse complement strand
ATGCCAAAACCTCAGATGCCTTTATCGCTGCGGTACACGTCCGTTGTATCGCTATTTGGGCTGCTATTCGCACTTAACTCGTGTAGACACTGTCTAAAATATAGAGCCACAGAGCAGGGGCCAATCCTCTACGATAGACAGGACAAAATCTATTGTGGAGGTACACCCTATGAATTATGGCTATATCCGCGTGTCCGCCAAGGACCAGAACGAGGCCCGCCAGCTTGCCGCGCTGTCCGGCCTCGACATTCCTGCCGGTAACATCTACCTGGACAAGCAGAGCGGCAAAAATTTTGACCGACCCGCCTACCGCCGTCTGCTTCGGCGGCTGCGCTCCGGTGATGCGATCTATATCCTGAGCATTGACCGGCTGGGACGTGACTATGATGAGATACTGGAACAGTGGCGTCTCGTCACAAGAAAATTACCTGTTGCAGTACAGCGATGTGGCAGACAGCGCATGGTACGCCGAGGCCATCCGCTGGGCCACCAGCCTGGGCATCGTGGGCGGCTGCGGCAACGGGACATTCGGTCCCAACGACAACATCACCCGGGAGCAGCTGGACGTCATGCTTTGGCGGTATGCCGGAAGTCTCGCCGCCACAAATAAGGAACTGCACTTCAACGACGTGGATGAGATCAGCGGCTATGCCCTGGATGCCATTCGCTGGGCCGCGGAGAACGACATCCTCAATGGCAAGGGCGGCGGTATCCTGGACCCCCAGGGCCATGCAACACGAGCACAAACAGCGCATATGCTGAAAAATTTGATAGACCGATAACCCCCAATTTCGTTTTTGGACCAAGAGAATCGCGCTAATAAGGCGTCGAGGGAGCTGCGACCTCCCTTGACGCCTTCCTTTTTTGCCATTTTTCAGGAGGAGGCACTACAAAGCTGTTCGATAAATACCGATTTCACCTGACCTTCTGCCCGATGTATTCGTTTACAAACTGAAAAAGCGCATCAAACTGTTTGTCCGGAAGCATGGACTATGCCCCTCAACAGATAGGAATCTGTTCAGGAAACAGCTTCGACAGCATGTCCAAGCTCAAATATCCCAAATACTTGCAGGGATGATTTCCCTGCAAGTATTTTAGCTGTATGTGCGTAATAGTCTAGTTCATGTGCGATATTTCGTCTGACAGGGTACAACCTACTTCTCAGGATTAAACTTAAACAAGACATACGGTTCAATCTCCAGAACAGTCGCAATGTTGAACACAACCTCCAAAGAGATAGCTCTCACCATATTGGGAGCTTCTATAGCTCCCATGTGCTGTCGGCTGATCCCCACTCGAATAGCTCCCTGCTCTTGTGTGAGCTTCTTGCGCTTCCGGTAGTATGCAATAGCACACCCCAAATCACGAT
>CATKAP010000040.1 GCA_949746255.1 uncultured bacterium | reverse complement strand
GTGCTGTCCGGAAAAGGGGAGGGGAAGTTCGCTGGCCAGGACAACCTGACTCGTGCGGAGTCCGCTGCGGTTTTGTGCAACATCTATAAGCTGTTCTCCGGCGAAGACCTGACTGGTGGCAGCGGGACGACCACCCCGGATATTGGCGAATTTAACCCAAGTGAGGGAGATCAGGATTCCTTTAAATATGTGATTCCGGCAGATGCAAATGGCGATGGAATTTTAACTAATGATGAAGTATTGGCAAAATTAAACGATTTGAGGGATAAATATCCTGAGGGAATGTTATGGGGAACGGATAAATATTATACCTCGCCAACAATGGGATATGCAAAAGAATGTGCAGCTTTTGCATATCAGATGTCGGATGAGATTTTCGGAGATTTGCCACGATATAATGTAAGTAGCGTTGATGATTTACGTGTAGGAGATATTATTTGGGATAAATCTACACCTCATTGGGCCATAATAAGGGAGATAGACAGAAACCAACAAAAAGTTTACACTGTGGACGGTAACGTTGGAGGACGTGTTACCTGGATTTTTGCAGAGAAATGTTCAACACTTGAATCTGGTATAAACGATGGGATATATCTATTTTATTCCAGATATCCGAAGTAAATGTATTCCCCTTTGCGAAGACTAGAATAAGGAACTATTATCTAGTAACTATACATCACAAAAACAGCAGCTGGTGCAAGCATGCACCAGTTGCTGTCCTTTTTTGTTTTTCCGAAATAGGATTTTGGTCAACTGCATATTATAACTTTGGACTCCAGGGAATGAATTATTGACTGAAGATATGTGTGGCATCTTAAAGTCGAGCCGCCAATAGCTTCGATTGTATTTGCATACAATAAGTTCATGACCCAGGAACGGAGTCATCCGCAGTAATTTGCTGCGGGTAGGAACAGGAAAATAAACCAAAGGAAGGTGATATTATGGGTCCCTGAAAACCATACAGCTCACTATTTGCGGAAGAGCAAAGAACACAAGCCAACTAATCGCATCCTGAACAGGAAAGGAGGATGGCGGTTTTCCTGACGGGATAAAAACCGCCGAACTTTTATAACAATGGCTAAAGACCTCAAGAAACGCATTTTTGCCGGCCTTATGGCATTTGTTCTGTTCCTGGGCATGGTTCCATCGGGCGTCATTACGACATCCTATGCGGCAGACGGCTCAGCACCGAGCAAACTGACCTTTGGCGGCAGGAAGTACGCAGAGAGCTACAACTCTCCCAACTGGAATTCGAGGAGTTATATCCATAACTTTTCCTTGAAAGACGGTACAGGACAAGAGTATGTAGGCTTCTGTATGAACCACAAGAAAGACCCGCCCAACGCAAGTACCACTTGGCGGCTG
>CATKAP010000039.1 GCA_949746255.1 uncultured bacterium | reverse complement strand
GTCAGTCTCGACGTGAATCAATTTATCCGTCTCACTGACAAAGACCTCCTCTACTCTACCTCCTTTAATCCTTTTTCTCCTGTCTCCTCATCATAAGCCCAGACTTTATCTCCGGCTTCCACTTCCTCGATGGCTCTCTGCCCTTCCTCCTTGGAAACCGGTGTCCCCGCTACAAAGCAGTGGGGCTCTCCTGTTATGCCTAAAATGGATATAAATTAACCATTGACCTTTTCCAAGATATAATCTACTTTTTCTCCAAACATTTTAGGATTATCATTTTTTACATCCATTAACAATTCTATAATTGAAGTTTGATAATTACTTTCTAAATCAACAATAATTTCCGCATATTGCTCAAAATAATTCTGACTATTAAGTATTCTCTTATTTAATATCATTGCCCAATCATGAGCTTCAGTCATATTCGGTGAAAACTTCGCAATACATCTCAAATATTCCTGACCTTTGCATTGCTCAATAAGATGAATTAATCCAAACATCATTTCTTCATCTTCTGTATCATCACAAAATATTTTACATAATTCACATATGTCGTCAATGAGGATATTTCCTTGTAGATTAATCAATGCATCCTCAAATATTATCCGTTCTTCTGAAGAATATAGCTTCCTTGCGCTATACAATCGTATAAAAAATTTTTGTTTATTCATTTTGTTCCTCCTTCTATTTACTAAATAACTCTGGCATATATTCCTTATACATTTTAATATATTTCTGCATTTGGGGTCTCATCTTCGAATACAGTCCTTGACTCATATATATTTCCCTCATATTTTTAATATCGTAAGCTAATGCATCTCTAGGCAATAGAGAATAATAGTATGACCTCTGTTCGAGCGTCATATTACCTCCATATGTGTCTGTTAATCTATGTCTGCCTCCACTACCCGGACTTATCATCTCCATATTAATAGCTAATCCATCTTTATTTGCTACTCCCTTTCTCTTCATATATCCTGCAGATGGCATATGATGTGGAGTAATATTATCTCCAACTACACCTCCATCAATTAACTCTTTATATGTTCCAATATTTCCTTCTCCTGGTAGCAAGCCATTATTATCACTTCCACCCATTTTCGAACAAGTATTATGCACCAGCACATCCCCATCCCCAACATAATAGGTATGGTAATCTGCCACCTCAAAGTTATAGACCTCTGCCGACTCCTCCAGCCATTCCACCCTTACATCCGTAATGACTTCCTTACCACCATCCAGACATACCAGCTCATAGCCTTCCCGGAGACACCCCGCCTGTACAAATCCGAGCCCTTCCACATAAAACGGATGCAGCTCCGTAGTAATTATCTCTTCCCTGTCAGTCTCGACATGGATCAAT
>CATKAP010000038.1 GCA_949746255.1 uncultured bacterium | reverse complement strand
CCTATCATTTATGGTATATTCCGCCCGAATTTATCATAAACGCGCGATAGATTTGTTCGCATAAAACAACGCGCATCAGTTGGTGCGGGAAAGTCATATCCGAAAACGAAAGACAAAAATCTGCTCTATCTTTAACAGACTGCGAAAGCCCGCACGAAGAACCTATTACAAAAGTGATTTCTTCGCCTTTATCGCACAATACGCCTACAGCTTCCGCAAGCCGCTCGCTTGAAAGTTTTTTTCCCTCCACACATAGAGCGAAAACATATCCCTTTAACGTTTTTAGAATACTCTGCGCCTCAGCTTCGGGATTTTTTCCTTCGGTAAGTTCTTTTATTTCCACTTTGGCAAACCGCGAAAGTCTTTTTAAATATTCCGAAACCGCCGCGCGATAAAACTCTTCCTTTATTTTTCCGACGCAAACAATATTTATTTTAATCATTTAAGCCACCGGAAAAAATGTTGAAATCCACATTACCGCCAATACGGCGATTCCCGCCGCCGCATAGATAAAGAATCCGCTAACGCCATTTTTACTGCATTTTATAAACGGCGTCTTATCCAAAATCAGCCAAACAACAGAACCGATAAGCGAAATACCCGCAATAATCGTAAGCGCAATATCCGCGCCGGCGGATAAAATTAACGCGCCGGAAGAATCGAAAGCGCCGCAAACATTTAAAATTACAATCATGCCGTTATTTATTACGTGCATTAACACAGACGGCAATATGGAACGCGACTTTACGGCAAGAAAAGCGAACGCGCAACCCGCTATAAATTGGTACACCGTCTGTTCGGGCGAGGCGTGAAAAAGCGCAAAACAAAAACCCGAGACTAATACGGCGCGTATGCCGCCCATGCCTCTTTCCGCATTATTGAGAATTAAGCCCCGGAACAAAGTTTCTTCGGCAAGCGGGGGCAATATTGCCAACACTATAAACGCAGGTATTATCTTCCAACCGGAAGAGTCCGGCAAATAAGATTCCGAAGGTCTTGGAACATATCCGAAAAGCTTGAAAAACTGAACGGTTACGTCGTTTATCCAGCCGAGCGAAAACAACAACCCGAAAATCATTAGCACGGCTATAACATAATATTTTAATTTACACTTAACCGGAAAAATTTGTTTAAAACTTACTTTACGCACCGCAAGCGTAACGACTACACCCGCAGATATTGCGACGGGCGCGGCAAGATAACTTATATACTTTGCACCTTCGGAATTCAAATCCAATCCGGCTAAACCGACAATAACGCCGGCAAGCAGGGAAACCGCCAAGTAAAATCCTGTTGTTATACTGTAAGCCAACCCGCCCGTTTTTGAATTCAGCGGCGAGTTAACTTCCGTCAT
>CATKAP010000037.1 GCA_949746255.1 uncultured bacterium | reverse complement strand
CGCACCTGTGTGCGCAATAAATAAGGCCCGTTGGTCAAGAGGTTAAGACATCACCCTTTCACGGTGGTATCGTGGGTTCGATTCCCGCACGGGTCACCAGACGAGGGGTATACGCACACCCCGCTGAATTAGAAACCGAATTGTCGGTTTCTTTTTCTTTTGCACTGTTTTCGCCCGTGTCGCCGTTGCCGTCGGGGTAGTCGGGGAAAATCAAATTCAATAACAGCTCCTCTTTCTGCCCACCTTTCAAGTGGAAAAGCACTTTCATTTTATCGTCGTAAAGCACTATGCGGTAAATAAAGATATTGATTAGTTCTTTGCGGTGCTTTGTCTTGGTATAGTCAAGTGTGCGAAAACGTAACAGCCATTTGCGAATGTCCGAATAACTGTATTTCATTTGCATTGCCTTTTCCATTACAACGGTGTCCGCAAGTTCTTTGTTTTCGTTCTCTAACCGCTCTACTTGCGACAGTATCATATCGGTTGCCTTGCCGTGCATTAACGCCTGCATTAGGTTGTCGATAGCCTTTTTGTTGTCCTCGATTATTTTTTCAAGCCGCTTTATCTCGCTGTCGTTCCGCGCCGCTTGTATAAGCGTATAGGTTTCCGCGGCGACCATATCTATAAATTCGTTCGTCAATACGCCGTGTTTGTTCCGCTCCGTGCCGTCGCCTACAATGGCGGTTATAATTTCATCCTCAATAAATTGCTTTCGCACTGTCCGCTTGTCGCAAGTCCGCTTTGTAACGCCTACACACTTGTAATAGTTGTGTAGCGTTTTGTTTTTGCTCATTGCGCTAACGCCCGTCATTTTATTGCCGCATTTGCCGCATATCAATTTTTCCGATAATATGTATTCGACTTTTGCCTTGCCCCTCGCGGGTGCGGCGGCATATAAAGCAAGTTTTTGTTGCGCTTGCTCGAATAGGTCGTCGTCGATAATGCGCGGCATACCGCCGTCAATTTCGTTGCCTTGATAAATGTATTTGCCCAAATATCGGCGGTTGCTTAAAATGCGTTGAAAGCTGTTTTTGTTGAACTCGCCGCCTTTGGTCGTCTTTACGCCCCGCCCGTTCAGATAGCGAATAAGTTCGGCATAGTTGCTCCCCGCGACAAACATTTCATAAACAGTTTTGACAATAGGCGCAAGCTCCTCGTCAAGCACAAAACTTTTCTCGCTGTTTACTTTGTAGCCGAGCGGAATAACGCCGCCGAAATACTTGCACTTTGCCGCCGACATT
>CATKAP010000036.1 GCA_949746255.1 uncultured bacterium | reverse complement strand
ATTTTACCATCCTCTTTTGTTTTTCTCAGGTCAATAAGGCGCTGATTTGAGGAACCACAGAATTTCAGCCGCAGGTCTTTTTTCGCTTCGATGAAAGGTCCATCAACCAAAATATCCATCTGAGAGAGCAGTGATTCCGTTACAGCTCCATACTCTCCAGTCCTGCTCATCAGCTCCTCAAAGGTAAAGCCGGTATAGGTCCAGATAGTTTTGTTTGGGAACTCTCGCCTCACAGCTTCCACAAACGGCAGGAGATCACGTTGATTGCTCGGTTCAAGAGGTTCCCCGCCAAGGATTGTAAGGCCTTCGATGTAGTCCGGCTGAAGCAGCTCAAATATCTGGTGCTGTGTTTTCCAGATAAACGGTTGACCAGCGTTAAAGTTCCACGTTTCCGGCTGGAAACAGCCAGGGCAGTGATGCGTACAGCCCGAGACGAACAGAGAAACCCGAACGCCCGGGCCGTTTGCGATGTCACAGGCCCTTATGAGCGAATAGTTCATCGCACACCTCTTTATTACAGTTTAGTCGTAATCGTATTCAAAGCTTATCCACTGCGGATTTTTCATCTTCGCACCGCAATGAGGACAAAATTCACCAAGCTTAAACGCTTTGGGAGGATATCCGCCGTCCTCACCATAGTTGCAGTTGCTACAATAATGGTAAGATGAGCCGATCCAATTACTCTTTTTCCACTCTGCTTCTAAAGTGGTATCGGAGATTCGATATTTCGTTTCACTCATAGATGCAACACCCGGTCTCGGATCTCCTGCGTCCGTCCCTGGTTCCAGAACTGACTCCCAATGTAGCCGCAGGTACGCCGGGCCACGTTCATCTTCGTCTGATCCATGTTCCCGCACTGAGGGCAGCGCCACATGAGCTTGCTATCCTCCTCGACGATCTGAATCTCGCCGTCCCAGCCGCAGACCTGGCAGTAGTCGCTCTTGGTGTTCAGCTCGGCGTAGATGATATTGTCGTAGATGAACTGGATCAGCCGAAGCACAGCGGTCAAGTTGTTCTGCATATTGGGAACCTCGACATAGCTGATAGCTCCGCCGGGAGACAGGGCCTGGAACTCGGACTCAAACCGCAGCTTCTCGAAGGCGTCGATCTGCTCTGTCACATGGACGTGGTAGCTGTTGGTAATATAATTTTTGTCGGTCACGCCGGGAATGACCCCGAAACGCCTCTGGAGGGCCTTGGCGAACTTGTAGGTAGTAGACTCCAGGGGAGTGCCGTATAAGCTGAAATCAACGTTGCTGGCCGCTTTCCAGGCCTTACAGGCATCGTTGAGGCGGTTCATAACAGCAATGGCAAAGGGTTTAGCCTCCGGGTCAGTGTGGCTCTTGCCAGT
>CATKAP010000035.1 GCA_949746255.1 uncultured bacterium | reverse complement strand
TAATATGCTGACTTTCCGAAAACGCCAGTTTCCTGGGAAATAGATTCTTCGGGCAATAAGTATTCTTTTTCCACCTCTGATGTCTCTTTATACAAATTATGGTATTGCACCTGTTCTTTAAACTTTCTTCGAATTTCAAACCATTTTGCAAGATTATAACTATGTGTCGCAATAAATATCTGTACCCCTGCTGTTTCCAATTCCAATAATATATCTACAACAATTGGAAACAATTCAGGATTCAGGTTTGCCTCCGGCTCATCCCAAAGCAAAACCGTGCCATTTTCCAACAAACCATTGCGTATCAATTTCCAAAGCAGGCCTAATTTTCTTAACCCTTCTGCCTCCAATGAAAAGTCCATCTTTCTTCCGTCCTTCTTCAGCACATAAAAAGTGTCATTTTCCATCAGGATTGTCCCATCAATTACATCACTGATTTTACCCAAAATTGTATTCATGTAATCCGGCAATTGTCTTGATTCCGGCAAAGAAGCATTTACAATAATATCAACTTGCGTACTATCAAAAGGAAGTTTATACTTTTGATTCAATGCAAGAAATCCCTGAGAATGTGATAACATCTCCATCGTTGGTATAAAAACTGACGGAATATTCAATCCAAACCAATCACCACAATCTAAAATTTTCTTATGAGACAAACTGTCAGTGAATTTATGCCTTCCATCAGATACCTCAAAATAAGCATATCCGTCCCCACTTTTGTTCTTCAGTAAATCAACGTCTGAAAGATTATGAGAAAAAAACTGTGTCAGTCTCTGGGTCTTTCCTGCATCCTTTTTTGACATGGACCATTGCGTCGCTGCGTAAATCATCTTTAGAATTGTAGTCTTTCCTGCGCCATTCTCTCCAATAAGTATGTTAATGCCATCACAAAATTTCAAGGCAAACCCTTGGCTTATTATGTCACCCTTTTTTGAATCAAATTCTTTGCTGTCTTCATTGTTCTTATTCCACTGCCTTTGAAATGCCATTACGTTTAATATATTAATTGACTTAATTGACACCCGAATTCCTCCCTACTGTTTCTATAAAATATTTATTTGATCTTTTATATCTTTGCCAACACCTGATATTTCTTCCCATCCCTTGCAGTCTGTACCTTTTCATAATTAACTTTTACACCATCGTCCAAATCTATTTCTATTCTTGACAGTGCCAAATGTCCTATCTTTTCATCATATTCCTGACATTCTTTTAATCGTTTTTGCAATTTTTTTTTTCGTTTAGAGGCTGCCGCCACTTCTCTTGCATTTCCGCTATTATCAATCGTGTCCTGCATACGCTCCATTTCACTTTCATAAATGCGTTCCATGCGGTGTAAAT
>CATKAP010000034.1 GCA_949746255.1 uncultured bacterium | reverse complement strand
GTATTCTGCTTGAGTGCCCCTCTTAGGCTGGTCAATAATCTCCGGCATTTCATAATTATTAAGGAATGTCATGGCCAGGTAATAAGGGCTCTCTGTTGAGTGGATGAATTCAGGGAAGGTTAATGGGTATTTGCTATGAACCACCCATTGCTCATTAGGGTTCTCAACCTCAAATCTAAGCCTTGCAACCGCTGATTCCATTTTAGATTTGTCGATACCGCGGGATGAACACCAGTTAGTATATTTTGTGTAAGGCGTCCACTGTGTGAGCCCATACCCTCCCTTATTGGGAGTTAAGTTCTGCCATATTCCTGGATTATGAGTGCTTTCCGTTTGGGTGTTTCCAAGCAATCCTGCGATAGCGTGCAACGTCCACCCTTCTGCGTTCAATAGGCCATAGAGATAAGTAGCGTTGACCTGCATTTGAGATAACGAAAGGAAGAAATTGCCGCTATAATAACTAGGCACCTGTGTACAGGGGGAGTGTTTCGACTGTTTCGAGTGTCCCCATTTCATAATCTGGTCTATATACAGCGATAATATTACTCATATCATAATTGCTATATCTAATAGAATCGCTCTGATTTCCGCCAATACCCTCAAACTTATTTCCAATGAGTGGCCGATTGAATACTGTTACATGTTTTGAAGCTGTAAGGTTGAACACAGAATCAAAACATAGAATTACAAGATCGCCTCTTTTGTACTCGGAGGGGTTTGTAATTAACTTACAATTCCCTTTGCTGGCGGAAGCTTTCAGGAGGGTGTTAAGCTGATAAACATTATCCGTTTTCCCTTTAAGAGTGTACTCCCTTAAACCTAGCTGAGCTAACGCCCAACATATGGTTGTTGCGCACCATGCGGTCTTTGAGACATATCCGTAATACCAGTTTTGGATAGTTTCTACAATACCCCCATATTCTCTTGTGCCCTCATACACATCCAACACATCTGCAAGAGTTATTTCTTCTGAAAATTCCTCATCTGCGCTGATATCATCAGCACTCAGCCGTTCCTCTAGTACACCGTTCAACAGAGACATATAAGTAAGCTGTCTTTCAAGAGTCTTGATAGGAACGGAGCTTTCATATGGATTTTTAGAGTTCTTAAGCTTGTCAATATACATGCTTAACGCATTATATCTGATAACATTTTGCCAATATTCTGCCTTTAAACGATCTCGGAAATTATCCGATAGCATTAGATCGACTGTCTCATTAAGCTCTGTCATCTTTAACCTCCAATCTTGTACGTTATTTGTATTTGAATGTTAAATTCACATGTATTTGTATCTGCTTTTACCATAGTTCCACAATTTAAACATTCAAT
>CATKAP010000033.1 GCA_949746255.1 uncultured bacterium | reverse complement strand
GTCTTTTTCCGGCGTGAGCCTGTACCTGCGTACTAGCATTTCCCCCAGCAGGATAATGTCATCCGCTGTCTTCATGGTGTCCTGCCCCTGCCGCTTTTTGTAGAACTCCGCTTTTTCATCCACTTTATATCCGATTACTGTCTTATCGCATCCAAATCTGGCCACATCGCAGCCGATATGGATGGAATCCGGAGCGCTCCGAAGGCAGGATTCTGTCATAATGGAATTCTCTACAAAGGAGAGGGGAATAAATATATCATCCTCCTGCCTCGGAAACTCCCCGAATACCCGGACGAGTACCACGTTGCTGTCTTTCCCATACTTCCGTATCAGGGACTCAATGTTCTCCTTATTTGTCCTGGAACTGGCCGCAGACGATACCGTATGCGACTTATACATCGCCCGATCAACGTGAAAGGCATCATAAAAAGTGCCGGATGTCCTCGTCGGATTCCCGCACATCAGTAATTTATTATTCGCGCCAGACAGGGTACCGAGGACCGCTTCCATGATCGGATCCGCAACACCGGACGCCTCGTCGACGATGAACAGCATGTTGTCCTCGTGGAAGCCCTGCATGTTCTCCGGCTTTGTAGCCGTCCTTGCCACAGCAAACCAGCGTTTCTCATTGCCGATCATATAGATATAGGTTTTGGTCCATTTAAGGATGGCAGAAAGCAGGACCGACCGGCTCATCCACTTGCTGACCTCAGACCACAGTACATCATGGAGCTGCTGCTTTGTAGGAGCCGTTGCAACGATTCTCGGATAGGGGAAACAGGTCAGGAACCACAAAAGGGCTACCGCTTCCATACATGTCTTCCCGACTCCCTGACCGGATTTTATCGCCACTTTGGAATTCTTAGCCAGATCCATCAGGGCTTCCCTCTGCCAGTCATCCGGCTCAAACAGGAGGACTTCGCGGGCAAACAGGACAGGGTTCTTACGGTATTCCGGTATCCTTCTGCGGAAAAAGCTTTGCCGCAGCGTTTGGGACTCTTTACTCAATGCCCTCCGCTCCTTCCTCACTTAAAGCGGCCGTAATCCAGTCATTTACAACTTCATTTCCTGCATTTTCGTTTTTAAGTCTTGCACTTTCTATCCTGAATTTCGATAAAACTTCAATTGCCTTTGTCTTTTTCCCCTGAACCGTAGAAAGCTCCTGCTCCAGCCGGACAATAATTAGATCTTTGTTGGTGGTATGCGTCTGAATGCTATAGGGCTTTCCGGGAAGAATCTCCCCCTTATCAACCTTTATCTTTTGTCGCTTATCATATTCTGTTTCTTCCTCCTTATCCTTGAATGCTCTCTTT
>CATKAP010000032.1 GCA_949746255.1 uncultured bacterium | reverse complement strand
TTCATTATTATTGGCAGCATTGGCCCCTGTAATGACACGCCGCTTTGCAGATAATGTCAATGTTTCAGCAACAGGCGGAACTGTCCCAAAAACATTCTGCGCATATGTTAATAACGGTAACGAATTAATGGTTAAAGACACAGAAACAGAAGGGTGTATAGTTCCTGATAATACATATTCAATGAATGTCATTATGGCATCAGGCGGCGGGGGCGGAGCAGGTGCAGCAGATAGCATTATGGCAAATAATGCGGTATTTTTATCAAACACGGCATCCACAGGAGCCGCAAACAACGCAACCTATGAAGAAGTCATCCAAACTTTTGATAAAAGTTATAAAGAATTTAAAATTACTCTTGTTTCCGGAGGCGGGGGCAGTGGCGGCGGAAACTATGGTGAATTAAAGCTTGGAAGACCAGAAAAACAATCAGATTGCGAACCTTTTGGTGTATATATATCAGCCTCTCAAAACGGGGGCAACGCAATATGTGTATCAAAATATAACCCCGGTGAAAACAGAGACGGCAGCCCTAATAGTAATATATCAGGCGTAACAAATGTACCCGTTGGCAGCAATTGCAGTGGAGGCAAATGTTGTTGGTATGGTACTACCTCTAATGGTTGCACGGCAGGAAAAGCCGGTATGGAATATAGTGGCTGTAGCAGAAGAGTTTGTCAGTGGAGTGCAGCTAACATTATTTGCAATAATTGGATGCCAATTGCAGGAGGCAACCACGGAAGATTGCCATCAAGTACCGAACTTAACAGCTGGAAAAGCAGTATCAGTCAAAGCGGCAGCTACCCTGGCCTACTAAATTGGTACCCAAATACAAGCTCAAGAGTAACAGGAGACGGATATGGCTTGCAGCTTTGCTCGGCTTATGCAAAAGTCACCACAGGCTGTAATGAATCAAGCAGCGGGTGTGTTGGTGCGTACGGAACAGGAAGTCAAGCATCCGTATTTACAAACAGATGTTACCCTTATCATATTTGGTCAAACACAAGTGGCACAGTTGGATTAATAAGCGGATATCCGGGCACTGATACTTTTAATGTAGTAACATATGCAAGCACTATAGCAGGTGGTGCTCGCTGCGTTATAGACCAAGTCCTCCACTTCAACCCATTTCAAGGCGGGGCGGGTTCATCAGGCAGTACTATTGAAATATCAATACCTGATAACATTACCACCCTTGCAAATGCAAATAATAACGCAAAAATAAGAACCCTTGCAGGATACGGTGGAAAAGGCAGCGTAAAAGAAACTGCAGTCAAAGGAACAGACGG
>CATKAP010000031.1 GCA_949746255.1 uncultured bacterium | reverse complement strand
TCTATAAGATAAACTCTGTCTCCTAATTCATATAATAAATATGTATTAAACAAGTTACCCTTATATTGGCAATTTGTCATTTCAAGTTTAACTTGTTTAGCTTTTTTCATTTGCCCGATTGCATAATCAAAACTTCCTGTTCTCGAAAAATCAGGCAAAACGGTATCGTCCGAAACAACCATTTTAGGTCTCTCGTCTTTTTCGATTAATTGCATTATAGGAATATTATCAAATTTAGAAGTAAATTTTTCCTTTACCGATTTATGGTCAAATTCGTTCTCGCATGTCGGAGGCACATACTCCTTTTTCTCCGACGTTTTATTGACGCTATATTCTTCCGATAAAGGCAAAAAAGCCTTGTTTATCGGAATATTATTTTCCGCAGATTCATCTTCACAAATAATTTTATTTTCCGGAATCTTTTTCGTACTTACAACATATTCCGCAGCTTTAGCCGTACCGTCTAAAACTGCAGAAATAACGGAATAAACAACTCCGAAAATGAATTTATTATCCACGAAACGAACGTCAGCTTTATTAGGATGCACGTTTACATCAACGATATCCGTCGGAACATCTAAATTTAATACATAAAAAGGATATTGCCGTTTCATCATATAAGCGCTGTAAGCAGTATTAATCGCAGTAGCTATAGTATTATTGACAATATTCCTGCCATTCAAAAAAGTACTTTGATAGGTTTTATTCGGTTTAAAAAAATTCTGATTGCCAATAAAACCGTATATCCTTATACCGTCTTTTACTGCGTCTACTTTTATACATTCCGAAAGAACCTTCGCGCCATAAACCTGCGCCACAGCCTCGTCAAGTCCTCCGCCGTATGATTGTAAAGCAAGTTTTCCGTCAACAAAATATTTAAACGCAACTTTAGGATTACTCAATATGTATTTACACACGAAAGCGGTAATATCCGCCTCTTCTTTTTTGTCGGCCTTCATGAATTTTGCACGTACGGGAGTATTATAAAATAAGTCGCGAACGCATATAACAGTTCCCTTTTCAAGAGCAGCAGGCATAACTTCGCCAGTATTACCGTCTTCACAAAAAACCTTACAGGCCTGGCACCCTGTAGTTACAGATATTAATTCCACTTTTGAAATTACGGAAATACTTGCCAAAGCTTCACCACGAAAACCGAGCGTCTTTATCTTGTCCAAATCTTCCGCAGTTAAAATTTTACTAGTAGCATGCGGCATAAATGCCGCGCCCATATCCTCACGGTCGAGATCGGAAGAGCACACGTCTGAAC
>CATKAP010000030.1 GCA_949746255.1 uncultured bacterium | reverse complement strand
GAGGGATTTTTGTTGTTTCCTAAATTTAGTGTTATCTTTTTTTGCCTACTGGCATTATAGCATATGTAAATGTAATTTGCAATATTCATTTTTCTTTTTGACATAAATTATCGCTTGCCAATTTGTTTCCTGTCTACTATACTTATTTGCGACTTTAGTCGTGAGAGGTTCAAAACAATGTGGCTAATTCTTATTTTCGGATTTTTCTATCCCTTCTGTTCTATTGCTCTGTATGAGCTTACTGATATCCTCCGGCATCCTTGCCAGCTCTTTCTGCCTTTCCACCGTCATCCTATATGATTTTATAAAATTGCTCTGAATAATCGTACTCACTTCCTTCGAATCAAGCTTTGCCCATTCAATCAGATTTTCAGGTGTTACCACAACACTTTTCACCAGTTCCGGTAAAAGGTCAAATTCTTCCCTTGCATGATAGTTTGAATTTCTAATTGCCTTCCGTACTGTCGCCCATGCTTCCATATCAGACATAATTTTAGTATCACTTGACATTCTTTCCATTAGTTCCTTAATCTGACCTGGAACTGGTGGAAATCCTTTTGTATCACTTAAAATAAAAGCTCTCAAGGCATTTCCTACACGGTTGTACCTCTTTTCTAAAAAACATCCCTGCCATAATTCAACCATGCTTTCAGCAACTGCTTTCGTCATACCCCTATAATGTATAGGATAAGCAGCGTGCAACACAGATGTAATTTTAATTGTTTCGATTCTGTTCATTTCTTTCCTTTTCCTCCTCTTCCTGAAGCATATCCAAAAATATATTTCCTGTACTGGTTTGTCTTGGTTTGTTATCCAGTTTATCCTCATAGTTACCTTCAAGAACCTTCACCATATTAGAATCTTTAATCAGCCAATCAAAATTAGCTGACCAGTTCCAATTATTTTCACCTTTTAAAAATTTACTTCCTTCTGTCATTTCAAACAATTTTTTGAAATCTTCCATAGAATAAGTTTTCAATTTTTTTTTAATAGCTTTCTTTCTGGTTTCTGATAATGTAAAAACTTTGGGAAATGATACACAGGTATTATTATACAAGTTGATTATTTCCTGATAATCAACTCTATTACCTCTGTTAGTACCCTCTGTAGTACCCTTTGTAGTATCCTTTGTAGTATCCTCTGTAGTATCCTCTGGTATAGGTTGCTCACCAGCGAGTAACGATTGCTCACCAGCGAGTAACGATTGCTCACCAGCGAGTAACGATTGCTCACCAGCG
>CATKAP010000029.1 GCA_949746255.1 uncultured bacterium | reverse complement strand
TTAAAATTTCGTTTAATTTCTGGTCGGATAAATTCATATTCACTCTCCGCTTTTGATATTTTTCTTTAGGATAATCAGGCTTTGCAGTTCGCTTGCAAGCAGTTTTCTTTTATTTAAATCACTTTCAGAGTCAGCTTTATGCTTAAGAGCGTCGATTTTTATATCTATAGAACTTAATTTAAGCACTTTTAAACAATCATTAAAATACTTTTCGGCAACCTCGCCATCAAGCCGTCCGTCTGAATAATCGAGAATTCTTGAGAGTTCTTCATATTCTTCAGTCTTATCGTCAAAAAACTCGAAAAGCTCAGCAGGACGGATACGTTCATCAAAAAGCCTTTTTGAACGGATATAGTTTGCGATTACGATATGTACACCATCGGAAATAGGTATTTTTGAAATGTCCTCATCTATCGTATATCTTGCACCAAATAGAAAAGCTGCAATTACAAACCGTGATGTCTTTCTCAAAATTGAACTATCGTCCCTTCTTTCTGGACTTTGCGCGACAGTTGGCTTAGGTACACTTGGCGCTGAATTTAAATCACGTTTCAACGATTCATAAGAAATACTTGTTTCCTCGCGAAGTCGCTTAAGCAAATATTCCTGTTCAGAAGCGCTATCGGCAGTCTTTATAATTTTCAATGCTTCAGTAACATATTTCTGCCTGTCCTCATTTTTTGATATATTAAAACTGCTTTTTGCGGTTTTTAACTTATAGTCTATTAATGGTATTGCCGCATCAAGACATTTTTGATAGCCTTCAGCGCCGAACTGCTTTATTACGTCATCGGGGTCGAGCCCTTCGGGTAACGGCACAACTTTTACGTTAAGCCCTACATTTTTTAAAATATCAAGACCACGCATATTAGCCTTCTGTCCCGCACTATCACCATCATAGCTTATTAAAATATTATCAGTGTATCTTTTCAAAAGCCGCGCCTGTTCTTGAGTTAACGACGTACCCATACTTGCCACAACATTTTTAAATCCGGCTTGATAGAGGGAAATGGTGTCCATATAGCCTTCGACGACGATTACGCTACTTATAGTTTGGGTTTTTCTGAGCTTTTTTAAAAGGTTTAGATTATAAAGTGTCCTACTCTTATTAAAAACAATAGTTTCTTTTGTGTTTTTATATTTGCCGAAATCAACCTTTTTTAATGCCCTGCCGCCGAAACCGATTACTTCGCCCATGGCGCTGATTATAGGAATAATCAGTCTG
>CATKAP010000028.1 GCA_949746255.1 uncultured bacterium | reverse complement strand
TGGAAATAAGAGGAACAACCAGTTATCAAATCTTGAATGGTGTTCACGAGAATATAACTACGAACACGCAATGGATATGGAACTGATTAATCCGATTCATACATGGAAGTTTGCGTCTGATTCACATTATGGTCAATATCGTGGCAGTAATAATGGAATGGCAAAACTAACCGAGGAAGATGTTAGATATATTCGTGAACATTACATTCCTAAAGGCAAAGGGCAACAATGTAATCGTAAGCAATTAGCTGACCATTTTAGAGTAAGTGTTGGACTTATTTCAAGAATTGTTAAAAATCAGATTTGGACGCATATTTAGGAGGTTGTATGACAGCAGAAAACACATTGCAATGGATGATGGATTTTTATTCTGACTTATTTCCAACAAGGCAACGATGTTTAGATCATTTGTTTTGTACTATTGGAAATGGGTATGAATGGGTAAATGGAGAATTGGTTTGTGAAGATTTTCTAAGCAAAAGATATGTTATGGTTGAGCAAATTGAACGGGCTAAAGCATGGCATGAAGATTTATACGAGCAACATAGAAAAATTGAACTTGAATTAGCCAAAAAGCATCCCGATCACAAACCAAATCCTAAATATTTTCATCATTGGTATCCATTATGTAAGAAATATTCGTTTTTGTATAATTACCCGTCAGACATTAAACCAGATTGGTTTAAACTTTTGAATGAATGTAAAGAAATGCTTATTGCAGATGGAATCGAAGTTTGAAAGGAGAATCTTTATTGGATAAATTTTATACAGTCAACGAGGGATCATCACTATATGATGATTATTGGGCTTGGAAGAATTGCCTTGTACCAAATAAAAAGATAGTAGATGATTTCTTTAAAGAATTTGGAATTGAAGCAGACTTGTATTGTCAAAATTCTACGGTAATTGGAATTGTGCCAACTGAAAATGATAAGATTAAGTTTGCAAAACAACTTTGCTCAAAAGAGACAGATGAAGGACTTCGGTTCTTTTTGAAAAATTCTGCTATTAACAAGGAATGGGTAAAACGTGCTGTTGGTTTGAAGAATGTTCATAAACCTTCTCCTGCATGGCTCAATAAATATATGGGACGAAGTTCAAGTCGTTTGTTTGATCATAATGGTATTTTGTATTGTTCTTTTAGTGCTAATCAAATTGAAATGCCATCTGATGTATTTACTGAAATCAAAGGCAGCGAATTTTATAAAGTTATGGAGGAAATTG
>CATKAP010000027.1 GCA_949746255.1 uncultured bacterium | reverse complement strand
CTTCAATGTATTGATTATCCGCAATTTTGAATAGCAAATTTTCAGTTAATCCCAGGTTTTTAAGTCCAGATAAATTGTACTGCACACGATTGTTTTCAGGCATAATTGCATCCTCCATTTTTAATTACTATTATTCTATAGGTTTTATCATACCTAAAATAAACGAAACTTCCTCTTCGGTCAAGTGATATTTACTAAAAAGTTCTTCATCTGTCCAAGATATTGAAAAATCCTGCATTGGTACAAACTCATATACTCGTTGAGTTGCATCCTGAGAAATTTTCTTCAGAGAAACGAGAAAGCGAAAAAAACTTGTATGGATGTATGACATGACATTTTTTGCTGCAGTGTCACTGTCAAATGGACCAATAACTATGTAAGTTTCTGTGCAACAAGTCCCCTTGTCTCCGAATATCGGCTTATTCAGAATCTGGTGCGGATAATTATCCCCAGCGTTATATGCTTTTGTAATATAAATTTTATACTTATTGACCCAATCTTGATTTCTGCCAAGTCCATCTATAGGATAAAAAGCTGTACCGCCTCTCTGATAAAGGACAATATCAGATTTACCTTGCATCTTTTTACCCATGATATTTGTGGGAAGTCCAAAGGGTCTGCGGGAGCTTACTATTGTAGAGAAACTTTCCTCATTCAGAGCAATCACCTTTTCAAGGATGGTAATAGCTTCGTTTCGCCTAACAAAAACATCACTATTTCCCAGCTTCATATATCTGCTTTCCTGAGATATAATGCCGCTAGAATCATGCGTTGTGACCAAACACTTGCCGCAATTATCCCTATCCCAGAGGAAATAACATATACCGCCTTTTATCTCAACACCAGTTCCGAAACAATCAGCGGCATTAAGAAAATCGTGCAGTTCACGAATGCGTGTATCTGTAATCATTTCGCCTCTAAAATCATCCAACCCCTTTCCCCCAGCAAACCAGCGGGACGGTATAATCATGGATAGATAGCGCGGTGAAAGTTTCTTTGCTTGCTGAACAAATAGCTGGTAAATTGGTGTTGCACTTGCGTTATTCCCTCCATCACTCAACTGATACGGCGGATTCCCAATAATCACATCAAATTTCATCCCGAAAATCTCCTCCGGCTTCACTGTATGTATCCACTCATAGGCGTGGGTTTCCAGTGCGTCGCCGCGCTCATACTCACTTTCTGACGCACCGCAGAAAACACACTTCCCGCCCTGCCATCGG
>CATKAP010000026.1 GCA_949746255.1 uncultured bacterium | reverse complement strand
TTACCCCCCCCCGAAATTTGGGTATATTTACTCAATGTTGGCATAATTTGGAGATATGTTGTGAAAAAGCAAAGTTGGATGATGTAGAAGCTATATATCAGCTTTTATGGAAAAATTTTGATTCGTTAATTTCACATTTGCCAAATTATGCTCAAATTACTGATTTAATTAACAAAGAAGAAATAAATGTTTTGCGATTAAATGGAAAAATTGCGGTTGTGGCAATTTTCCAGGTAATGGGTAAGTGCAGTAAATACTGGTATCAACTAATTACTGCGCCGGATTATCGTGGGCAAGGTTTGGCTGATTGTCTGTTGTTAAATGAATTATCGCAAAACAGTTCCTGCTATTCATACTCTTTGTGGGTTGAAAAAAGTAATGATAAAGCGATGAATATGCACAAAAAACATGGTTTTATTGATACAGGACGAGAGCTTATAATTTTAAGAGGTAATTAGCGATTTAAGATTTTGCATATAAGCTGATATTAGCGCCGATTAAAAAGGAGCAGCTGATATGCAGATAAATTTTAGCAAGGTATTGGTTATGGGTACAGGGCGTTTGGCTTTTCAGTGCGCTTTTACCTTAAAGAGTTATTTTGCGGATAGCAATATTGAAGTTGTTGAATTAAAAATAAATGATGTTTCTGTTCTGGAAAAGCTATGCAGGAAAAATGCCATAACTTACAGTTGTTTAACAAAAATGCAAATTGAGAGCAAATTACAACAGATAAAAGAGCATACATTGGTGATCAGCGCTGTAAATACATATTTGTTTAAACATTGGTTTATCAAACAGGATAATATTAGTATTATTAATTATCATAATGCTCTGCTGCCGCAGCATAGGGGAAGAAATGCCGAAAGCTGGGCTATTTATATGGGTGATAAGCAAACTGGTATTACCTGGCATTTTGTAGACGAGGGCGTTGATACTGGTAGAATAATTGTTCAGGAGGTGATAGAAATTGACGCAGACATAACGGCTTTGAAATTGCTGCAAAGGCAAAATCAGCTGGCTTTTAAGTCTTTTGAGGGTTTTATAGGTGATTTGCTGATTGGTAATATAAAGGCTGAATTGCAATCATCTAATGGCGAATCTCTATTACATTATAATCAGGATATACCTAATGATGGTTTTATAAATTTAGATTGGGATATAGAAAAAATATATCGTTTTTTGCGGGCTTTGGATTATGGCAATATGCG
>CATKAP010000025.1 GCA_949746255.1 uncultured bacterium | reverse complement strand
GTATACATATCTGCCGGATGATTCTAAAAAAGAGGGCAGGAGGTTGGTAAAACGGACTGAAGAAAAGAGTTTAGAAGATGTAGTTGTTAGCTACTGGAAACAGCTTGGAGAAGTCCATACATTAAAAAGCACATTTTATGAATGGGCTGGTGAAAAACTGAGATACGGAGAGATTGAAAAAAATACATATGACAGGTACGAAACAGATTTCAATAGGTTCTTCAAGAATGGGTTTGAGAATACAAATATAAAAAACATTACAGAGGACAGCCTTGAGGATTTCATTAAATCTACTATTAATAGGAAACAGTTGACATCCAAGGCGTATTCAGGAATGAGAACCCTGATTATAGGAATTTTTAAATATGCGAAAAAGCATAAGTATTCTGACATAAGCATCCATACTTTCTTCGGCGATTTGAACTTATCGAAGAAGATTTTTGCCAAAAAGGTGAAATGTGCTGAAAAAGAGGTGTTTACGGAAGAAGAAATCAAATCCATAGTAAAATATATAAATGGAAAGGAATTGAGGATTAGGGAGCTTGGGATATTGCTTGCAATATATACTGGTATGCGTCCAGGAGAGCTAAGTGCATTAAAACCGTCAGACATCAGAAGAAATGACAGGACTATTCATGTACAAAGAAGTGAGGTCAAGTATAAGGATGACAATTGTAAGACCGTGATTAGTGTAAAAAACTTTCCGAAATCAGATGCAGGAGATAGATATTTGTTGCTAAATGACAAAGCATATGATACGATAAGGAAGATATTGCGGCTGAATCCGTTTGGTGAATATCTGTTTCAGGACGAAAAGACACACAAGAGGATAACGGAAAATGGGTTTAACCATAAGTTGAGCAGGATATGCATTGCCGTAAATATTCCAGTAAGGACAATGCATAAACTTAGGAAAACATATGGAACAACTTTGATTGATCATGGGGTTGATGATTCTATCATTACGGCACAGATGGGGCACGCGGATATAAAGACAACAAGACAATATTATTATTACAGCAATCAAAGTAATGATGAAAAATTGAACCAGCTTAACAAGGCTTGTATTATATGATGAATCAATCCAAAAAGTAATCAAAAAGTAATCAGAGGTAATCAAAATGAAATCGAAGAAATCCAGTATTTATGCGGTTTTCAGCGATTTTTGAAAGGGTTCGAATCCCTCTTCCCCTGTTT
>CATKAP010000024.1 GCA_949746255.1 uncultured bacterium | reverse complement strand
GTTATTATAATGATATATGTAAAAAATGTCAATCGATTTTCAATAAATACTGTTTCCGTGACAGTCGTAGGCAACGACGGCGGGGAAATCTTCTATTTCGAGACGGTAAACGGCTTCGGAAAGCAAATCCGGAAATGCGACGCATTCGCTTTTTTTTATAGCTTTTCCGTAAAGCGCGCCCGCGCCTCCGATTGCGGCAAAGTAAACGGAAGTATTTTTAATTATCGCTTCGCGTACCTCGTCGCACATTTCGCCTTTGCCTATTACGGCGTTCAGCCCTCTGTTTAAAAGCTCGGGAGCAAACGCGTCCATTCTCGCGGAAGTGGTGGGTCCGCAACTTCCGGAAATTTGGTCCGGCTTTGCGGGGCATGGTCCGGCGTAATAAATTACGGAACTCTGTAAGTTTATGGGTAAATTTTCGCCTTTTTCCATAAGAGTGAAAAGTCTTTTATGCGCACAGTCGCGTGCTGTAAATATAACGCCAGAAAGGAGTACGCTTTCTCCTGCGCGCAGTGATTTAACGGTTTCCTTATTAAGAGGAAGAGAGAGCTTTTTCATATAATTACCTCTTCGTGTCTTATGCAGTGGCATTGAATGTTAACGGCGACGGGCAATCCCGCAATATGGGTATGAGTCCACTCGCAACTAACGCCCAATGCGGTTACGTTGCCGTGAAAACCCTGACAACCTATGTCTAAAGCGTTGATTTTTTTAAGCGCTTCAAATTCTATTTCGGCAATTTCGGCTCTTTCGTTGGGTTTTCCTATTTTTCTGGTCAAAGCTTTTTTTGCGAGTAGAGCGCACGAATCGAATGTGCCGCCTATGCCTACTCCGACGTATACGGGCGGGCACGGGCGTGAACCTGCAAGTTTTACCGTTTCCGTTATCGCGTCGGTTATGCCTTCAACGCCCTGAGAAGGTTTAAGCATATACAGGCGCGACATATTTTCGCTTCCGAATCCTTTCGGCATATATGTAATTTTAATTTTATCGCCCGCAACTATTTCTGTATGTATAACGGCGGGAGTATTGTCGGCGGTGTTAACTCTGGATATGGGGTCGCATACCGATTTGCGGAAATAGCCGTCGGTATATGCGCGGCGGACTCCGTCGTTTACGGCGTCGCTTAAGAGTTTTCCTTCCAAAAAAACTTGTTGTCCTATTCCCAAAAAAATTACCGCCAT
>CATKAP010000023.1 GCA_949746255.1 uncultured bacterium | reverse complement strand
CGGTCGCTTCCTTTCAGGCTGCGTAAAAACACCAAAAGAACCTGTTAAACCACCTTATGAACAAACAGTGCCAAGTGGAGAAATCCCAAGCGGACTTCCAAGTGGACTTCCTGGCATCAGCAGCGGAGACATCACAAGTGGCGAAGAAATCCCAAGCGGAGAACCACAGCTTCCAAGCGGAGATATAACAAGCGGAGACGTTCCACCAAGTGGCGACATCGGCAGCGGCGAAGAAAAGCCACAACTCCCAACCGACATTGCAGACCTTTCAGCCGAACAAAAAACCGCCCTCTTCAACGCAATTGAGGAGAATAAGGATGAAATTTTGTTTAACGGCGGTTTTTGGGGATCAGATGTAACAAACACCGAAACCATTGGTTATGAAATCAATTTCAACAACCAAAGTATAATAGCTTTATATAAAATGACAAGAAATAACGAGGATACCTATTTCACAGTTGAAATTAAAGTTGAAAATATTTCACAAAATACTGATTCAATTTCAATAAATTTAAACTCATATTTATTAAAAAACAGCATTATTTTCAAAAATAAAGAGAATAGTTACTCCCCTAACGCAGAAAATGTTTATCTGTTTTTCAACAAAGTCATCTTGCCTGATAATGCAAGATTCTCAGCTTATTCAAACAGCACTCTCCCTGGCTTGGGAGCAGGAAATTGGCCAGTTGTAATAACCAGTGAAAAACATACCGTTAACGAAACAATATATTTCAATTCTTTCAATATCCTCACTGATGGATATGAAAAATTTACGAAAAACAGTGCTAACGGAGCAAGATATGAAGAGAAAGGCGGCTTTTCATTCCAATTTGGCAATGAAAACACGCTTTGGCGCGATGCGATTGAATCATCGAATGAAATTTCTATGCAATAACAAAAATGAAAAGAGTGAGAAATCACTCTTTTTATTTGATTTCTTAAGGAAAATTGAGTATACTAAAACTAATGAAAAAGAATTTTGTCAAAATTTTCAGTCTATTGTTGATTTTTTGCCTTGCACGGAATTTCTCTATATGATTTAAATGGCTTTAGTGTTGTTAAAAATCAAACAATTTACAAAAATACTGTTTGTCGGGATATGGGAATGAACTTTTGCTATTAAGTTATTAAATATTTAACAAACGCTCTATTAAAGTATAAGATACGCTACCCTTGG
>CATKAP010000022.1 GCA_949746255.1 uncultured bacterium | reverse complement strand
GGGTGGGCGCGGTGTTGTTGATCACCGTGACCTGCCCGCTGGTCTTCCAGCCGGAGGTCAGCCCTTCCGCGTCATAGGCCCGCACGCGGTACATGACGCTCTCGGTGCCGAAAGCCACAGTGTTGGTGGCGGTGCGGGCGCTGCCCTGGTAGATCTGCGCCCAGGTGGAGCCGCCGTCCAAGCTGCGCTCCATGGCGTAGCCCTCCAGGTTGTTCTCCGCGTCGCTGGAGGCCGTCCACTCCAAGGTGACGGTGGAGCCGCCGTGGATGGACGCGGGGACGGTGAGGGTGGAGGGTGTGCTGGGGGCGGTGTTGGCGTTGACCGTTCCGTCATCGGCGACAAGAAGACTGTCTGGAAGCACAAAAGCCGGACGAACCCCTTTTGCGAGGGAAGCTGAAGCACCTTTGGAGGTTCCGCCGCGCCCCGCAATAGTTCCGTCTGTACCTACATAGCAAACCCCAGAAACAAGGCTGATCGCCCGCGCCCAATATTCGCTGTTTGAATTTACTTTGCGTTTAGTTGCGTTACTGCTCGGGAAGTAGTCCAAGCGCGTGCCAAGATAAATAGATCCCCCGGCGCTATTTCTCAAAGTATCACCGAGCTCCGTGATAGACAAAATGAATACCTGGTGGGGCTCGCTCGTCCTTGTCTGTAATGCGGACGCGCTCTGTACCGGAACGGATATCTGTTTGATATGTTTTCTGATATTCGCATCGATCGCATCAAAGAACGTGCCCTCACAATATTTGCTGACACCTGACACAGCATACTCAACCCTATTTGAATCGGCATCCCACGCCACAGATCCATAGGTATCCTGCATAAGCAGCCATGTACCGTCACCATTTGCAGAATAGTAGGTTTCACTGGGGTTCCCCTGGTGCACAACGATAAAGTTCTTCAGGGCCCCATTGATTTTGATCTTGACAATACTGCCCACGGCCTTGCTTCCCAATTTAACAGAAGCCATTTCACTCCCCCCTCTCAGAATTCCAGCCGCGCCTGCGGCTGGTTCCACACGCCCGTCACCGTCAGCCCATCCAGCGTCCCGAACGTCACCGTGAACGGGTTGCCGTTCACGTCCGTGGCGTACATCAATTCCATCAGGCCCAGTCGGGCGTCCAGATCGGCGCACAGCCCCCGGATGTACGGGTGGGCGTT
>CATKAP010000021.1 GCA_949746255.1 uncultured bacterium | reverse complement strand
TTTTTCGCTCATGAAAAGATACTGAAGCAAAGTAGACACCTCGCCAAGCAAGAATAGTTCATCCTTAGTCCTCATTTACACTGTCCCTCGCTGCTCTCATCCTATTTGCCATTTCTGCCCTTTGTTCATCAGATAATTGTCTTGGGAATCCAACCTTAATCCATTTCTTAGGCAAAAGATATTCGGCCCAATCAACAACTCTCCGAAGCACCTTAATATCTGGATGATCAGCCAATCTTTTATCCAGCTTTCTTATAAGGGATTTATCATAAGTAAAGATAGATGCTGCCCTTTCTTCATTGTTGTAATTGATGATAGTCTCTTGTTCATATTTTGTAAGATTAGCCATTAATATCACCACCAAACTATTTTCATCTGATTCTTGCTTTTCGATAAGCAAAATTAGTACAACTTCTAATCTTTTTATAAGACCATTCTGGATGATTATTTTTAATGGCAGAATAAATGAAAATCCAAAATTCAGATCGTGTTCTTTTCATGGAATTAACCCTTTCATATATTCAGTTGCCATTTTTCTAACAATAACTTCAGCGGCATTCTCATCATGTTTTGCATACCGCCAATCCTTGCCTTCTATAATAGCAAGGGCTTCTGCCCAACTCAATCCACCTCTTGCTGCTAATTGAGTAAGAGACTGTCCATGATTCTTCCATGCCTGTCCCTCGTGGATCATAAACAATCCACGAGGGATATATTGCTGTGGTCTACTTCCAAGAATAGGATATGGACTATATTGTTCGTTTTTCTTAGTCATATCAACTTGATTAATTAAATCTTCTAAATCATTATCACTGATTGCTGGAGTACGATCCCAATATGGAATCCGCTTAACATCCATAAGAAATTCAAGCACTGTCATGGATCAATCCTCCTTTGGTGATTCACGAACAAACGACCACTTCTTCAGAATACTTTCTTTATCGTACTGGCTCTGCTGCCAATCACCATTTGAATCCTTTGACCAGCGGCCTTCCTCGGAGCATTCCATAGTCTTAATAATATCGCCTACATAGATCGGTGCTTCATCGTATTTCTTACGCCGTACCTTAACAATTTCTGTAGTACCATCACACAGGCGATAAAGCGTCAACTTTGGATTCTTATACTTGCACTCAAATTCCTGCACAAACGC
>CATKAP010000020.1 GCA_949746255.1 uncultured bacterium | reverse complement strand
GAGTTTGGAAAAATGTCAATGAATTTTGAAGATATGGTTCGTTGCAATCATTGTATGAAAGTATTCCACCAGAATGAAATTATTTATGATGAAGGAAAAGACAAAGAGTTGTGTCCTTATTGTGGAAAAGATGGTGGATTGATGGATATAGATGAAATTAAACTGGCAATCAATCATGAAAAGCTGGCAGCGTGTGGATTTTCTTTTGATAGCTGGAGCGATATGTACTTGTATATTAAGTCTCTTGTGGAATGGCTGGAGTCTCACAATAAGAATTATACAAAAGAGCAGTACCACAAGATCGACAGCTTGAAAGAAATGCTTGACTGTATTAATTATGGAGTATAGGCAGCAATGCCAGAAAGGACGGAAAGTATAATGAAAGATTTTTATGGGCTGGAAAAATTGATTGAAGATAATGGAGGTATTGAAAACTTTCGTTGTTTTACTCAAATGAGCAAGATTGAAATGGTTACGCCGTTTGGATTTTGCATGGTATCTGGCGATAAGGAAACATGGACAGAATGTAAGATTGATGAAAGTCATTATAAGGTTTCCGATGGTTATAAAATCACTTTGCGTTCCATTGATCCAATGTTTACATACGATCATTATTATCAAAGCGATTTTATAAGCCTCATGAAAAGTGGATGGATTATTATAAAAACAAGCGACAAGCAAACCATACAGCATATTAAATGGTTGGAACATCTTTGTGGAAAAGCCTATGTGGTTCATGAGGCCGATATTGTAACCGAAGGGGAAGTGAAAAAATGACCAGCATTGTATATCGGGATCGAGCAAGTGGTTCCATGTTCATCTATCAGCCTAAATATCCAGCACAGCGGAGTATGTTTGAGCAGAAGCGCACAGAACGCATTGTAGCAGCACTGGAGGAACTGCGGCACGTTGCAAATATTAATATCTTTTTGTTAAAGAAAAATCATTTGCGTAAAATTGCAGAACACAAAATGTAAAATGGAGGTTTTGAAAATGAAATTGTATATTGTTCTTGATAACTGGAATACCCATTTTGGCAACGGCACGAACATTGAGGTCTTTACCGATAATGATAAGGCACAAGCATATATAAAGGAACAGGTGGATCAGGCAATTAAAGATTGGGATTTTAATAGAGAT
>CATKAP010000019.1 GCA_949746255.1 uncultured bacterium | reverse complement strand
TCAAGTATCGACACAAATTTAAGCGCGCGTTTTTCTATCTCGTCGGCATTGTAAAATCCTTCAACGCGCAATTAAGATAATCGTTAAACGGCTTCATTGTCTTGAACACTTCAAGCGATTTGCGCAAAAAACCTTCTCCCCCGCTGATATCCCCGTCCGCCATGTAGTATTCCAGATACCAAATTAATAACGTCCTGCTTCGTCATACCACACCCCACGGGTTATTGATTGAAACAAGCCGCAAAACATACTCGGTGGAAATAGGCGTGCCGAGAACGCGCATTGCCTGCTTATTCGCCGCTTGATAATCCTTTTCAACTTGAATTATTTTAAAAGCCTGCCCGTCCTGCGTTATCACAATACCGTTAATTTTAAATTTAAGCTGGTCATCCGTACGTATTGCAACCTCGCCCGCAACGCCTTGGATATTTGAAAATAAACGGCGGTACGTGTTGGAAAACGGATTTACGTATTCGTAATTGAACTGCTGTGCGCCTACGTCGGGGCCGTCCATCGTTTGGCTGTAATAATTGGCGGTAGCTGTGAACCTCGTTTTGGGGTTTAACACGTCTAAAATATCGCGTATCACTAAATTAGCCCCCCGTATATTATGGAAATCCCAAGGCAAGGCACAACGTTGCCTAAAACGCTTTGCGCGAGATAATCAATTGCCACGGCGCGTTCTTCGGGCTTGACAGACAAATAGAGGTTACCCACGTTAAGCACGTAAACAGCCTGATATTCCATAGCCTTTTGAATAATTTGCCTTAGCTCGGGTACGCTTGAAATAAGGCTGTCTTGGCGACGGTTGTCAATGCTGTGTTCGTGTATAAACTGGTAAATCATATCGCTTACTGTGCGAGTAAAGCTCTTTATGGCCGTGTCGAGATTTACGAGCGCGGTTTCCGCCATGCGCTCTCTTAAATTGACGCCTACGTTTTCAACAAGCGCCTTTTCCGTTAAAACGTAGTGTCCCGTTGTTTCGTCATAAAACAAATAATCGTCCGAATAAGGACGGATAGCGTTTTGCATAAATTCGCTCCTTATATGTTGACTTTTTTTAATAATTGAGTATAATATAAATAGAAGTGATGCTTTTAACCCGACCGAGGCGTGCCCGCCGGAGTTGGGCGC
>CATKAP010000018.1 GCA_949746255.1 uncultured bacterium | reverse complement strand
TACTTCGGATTTTATCAATACATAGTGAAGCATAACCTTCGCCCCGTGCAAGAAAAAGAAAAGTATGTTCCGCTTCCATACGACACTCCTCTTATGCTCGGAAAGAAAATGCAAGTTGACGTGAAATATGTTCCGAGAGAATGTAACAAAGGCGAGTTCCCGGAAGAGTGGCTATTTCAATACACGGCGATTGATGAGGCAACGAGAGAGAGGTTCATCTATCCCTACAAAGAACATTGCGGATTCTCCACGGTAGACTTCCTCAAAAGAGCCTTTGTTTACTTCGGTTATCTCCCGGAGATAGTCCAGACGGACAATGGCACGGAGTTCACGAATCCCAAAGGAACGGGAGAGGGCAAGGTTCACACAGTAGACAAACTTCTCAATAAACTCGGAATCAAGCACCAACTCATTCGCGCCTATACTCCGAGGCATAATGGCAAGGTTGAGAGAAGTCATCGTTCCGACCAAGAATGTTTTTACAATCATCTCACCTTCACAACATTTGAAGAGTTGAGAGAGAAAATGGCGGAGTGGCTCATAAGATACAATAACCGACCTCATTCATCATTGAGAAATAAAGAAGGAAAGAGGGCGTGGCAATCGCCAATCCAAAAGAGGGAAGAACTTCTCGAAGAGATTAGGGAACACAAAGAATTGTATCATATAAGATTCTTAAAAAAGAAAGCAGCCTAACCTCTCAAATATCTATGAAGAAGTTCTCTTTGTTAGAGGACGGCTTTGTTATGCCTTGAAGGTCTATTTGCTTGACTTTTCTCCAACAATTTGATATGATAACTCACGAAAACACTTCTTCAAGAGGTGTTTTTAGTAGTCTTATAGAAAAATTCTAAAAAAATTCTAAAAAACTACTCGCAAACGCTTGACAAATTAACAGTTATTTTTTCCGATGCGCTTGAAATCGCAAAGAAAACTTTTGCTTATACCAATCATACCATTCTGCCAGAGGCGTTGGAATGCTGGAATGCCGAGCTTTTAAAGAAAATTTTACCCAATATATATTCTATTCTTATTAAAATTCATTTAAAACAACGGGAAGAATTT
>CATKAP010000017.1 GCA_949746255.1 uncultured bacterium | reverse complement strand
GCTCCTGAAGGAGACAGAAGAAAACATCAAGGCGTTGGACGGTGAAATCATTGAATATCTTATGGATAACCTGAATGACTGCCTGACAACCAACAGCAAAGGCAAAGAAATCCTACAGTTTATCGGTAACATTTGCAAGGCAACCTATACGCCACAGGAGCGTGAGACGGTTGACAAGGAAAAGGTAAAGAATCTGCTCAATGATAAAGATTACCAGAAGGTAAGGAAGGTAAGCTATTACAGTGTATTAAGGGTCAGCTGAAACACAATTATAAGGAGGTGGCGCGGATGAAGGCACAGACAATAGAATTTGTAGTCAGGAGCAGGGGCGGTGTCGTGGCAGAGGTTGGAAAGTCGGCAGTATTCCAGCCAAAGGCACATTACAGCGGTGAGCCTGTCAAATGGTATCAGGAAAAGCCAAAACAGGAATGCAGGTAATTCCCACAAGGGAACAGGGCGGTTGGTTTTTGTGCATGGTTCGATTCCATGCACGCCCTTTTCAATAGGCCATTGAAAACAATTTTTACATATGCCATATACATAGCAGTCAATAAACATTCAAATTTCAGTAAGGAGTTGAAAACAAAATGATGGGTAATGATTTAGCGGCGTTACAGTCAGGCATATTAGATTCATACTATGCTGACAACGCAAAGAAGCTTCACAGGACAGTGGATAAAATACTGTTCAAGTTTGGTGGATTATACGGAAAGGACAAAGACGATTTCTATTCGCTTGCAAATGAAGTGTTCGTGGATGTCATGAAACGGTATGACGGCATACAGTCATTTGACGGATTCCTGTATTCCTGTTTATCCAACAAGATAATGACAGAAATCACAAGAAGGAACCGCGAAAAGCGCAAAGCGGACAGGATGTCTGTTTCACTGGACGCGCCTGTCGGGGATGAAGATGGATGCCTGTTAAAGGATTTGATAGCGGACAGCCATGACATTGAATCAGAACTTTTCGGGGAGGTAAACGCGATGGCTTATAAGCTGGAACGGTATCTGGAAAGACTGTCAAAGCGGCAAAAAAAGGTATTGGAGTTGCTGTCATTCTGTTACAAGGTAGAAGAAATCCGCGGTATGCTCCATATGACGCAGAGGGAATACGAGGACGCGTTAGGATGC
>CATKAP010000016.1 GCA_949746255.1 uncultured bacterium | reverse complement strand
GTCAGTCCTATGCTGACAGCAAGGACGACAATAAGGATGATGAGGGTGAGGACACCCCCACTCCTGCGGCTAAGTGCGCCACCTGCCAGTGCGACCTGAGCGTCTGCACCGAGTGCAAGGCCGCGACTGAGGATCCCAAAGCTGATGCCGTCTGCGGCTGCGCCGCCGATCCCTGCGGCTGCGCCGCCGATCCCTGCGGCGCCCCCGGCTGCAACAAGACCAAGTGCACCAACAAGGCTTGCGACAACTTTGACAAGGTGGTTGACGTGCCCCATACGTGCACGATCACCAAGGACTGCGCCGCGGGTCGCAACAACAACGGCACCAAGACCGAGTGCACCAAGGCAACCCACGAGACCGACTGTGGGAATGTGTGCGGTGTGCTGGGCTGCACCAAGACCAAGGGCCATGTAGAGAATGGCGAGGATGATACGGCCAAGAAGCACAGCGTGACCGACAAGTGCACCCATGACAAGGGCTGTGCCGTAGATGCGAATGACCCGACCAAGCATCAGGCGGGCTGCCCCGTGATCGCGAAGGTCGAGGCCGATGAGACCCATCGCGTTGCCACCTTCGAGAAGACTTATGACCTCTATCTGGCCTGCGCCTGCACGACGCATAAGGCTGACGGCGGTAAGGAGCATGGCGCTGGTTCGAGCGCTTGCCCCAATGATGTTGCCAGCGAGAAGGGGCCCCACTTCACTTATACGGTGAAGTTCGACTTCCAGTACGAGATCAAGATGGATTCGAAGGATTCCACCAAGGTGGACGAGGCGGCGACCGAGGCCCCGACGAACAAGAAGCCCAGCGAGGCGCAGATCGCCGCCGCTAAGAAGGCTGCCGAGGATGTGCTGAAGACCAAGAACGAGGGCGCGCTGTGCCCCACCTGTGCCAAGGCTGTTGCCGGTGTTCAGGGTAAGGAGTGCACTGGGGCCGTTAGGTGCCCCGTTCCCGCCGACGGCAAACATAAGGACGACTGTCTGTCCCTGTGCACCCACAACGATAACTGTGGGAACAGCGTTGGTGTGCCCGAGGCCCACCAGGTCTGGTACCGCGTGGAGAAGATCGTTGAAAATGCCGAGAACACTGTGAAGGGCACCTATGCCGACCGTGCCGATGCC
>CATKAP010000015.1 GCA_949746255.1 uncultured bacterium | reverse complement strand
GGCATATCGGAGCAAGGCGCGGCAACATACAAGGTAAAAGCGGTTTACATCGACGACGACGCAAAACGGTTTTTATGGCGGCAAAACTTCGACAGGCTCAACAATACCGACCGCAAAGCAATTTTGGCGGTATTCCCCGACATTTTGCAAAAGGACGCGGCGACATTGAAAACGGTCAACGAATTGGCAAGACTTGCGCGAGTGTACATTATGCGACACTTCGGCAAGACTTGCACCCGTTGTGGCGGGTCGGGAAGTTACGCATTGTCGGTCGCTTATACCGAATTACACGACGGAATTTGTCACAAATGCGGAGGCGGCGGCAAAGAATTACCGCGCTTAACCGATAAAATGATTGCGAAAATCACGCAAGACGTTATCGAACGGAGGCAGGCGAAAAAATGAAAAAGTGTTGTATTTGTAAAAAAGAAATTGACGGGGTCGGAAACAACGCTCGACCGTTTACGTTGGGCAAGTGTTGCGACGCTTGCAATACAAATTATGTAATACCGTATCGACTCCGTTTGCAGAACACACAAAAGACACGCATTGACGCGGACGCGCTCGCATTTACAAGCAAGGTGCAAAAACACGCGAGCGCGCAACTCAACGCGTACATCGGCAAACGAGTTGCATTGACGATGTGTGACGGCGAAGTTGAAGTTGGAACGTTGCACGTTGATACGCCCGCAATACGTTTTATGACGTATGCGGAAAGCGACAACAAAGAGATTATCGGGTATTACATAAACCGCGACCCGCGCGGCGAGTTGCATTTTCGCAAATCACACGTAAAACATATCAAAGCATTGGACGCGATAAACAGCGCGGGTACCGACGCTCCGATTAAAACGGTATATATACCCGCTCGTGCCGAACACGACGGAATACACGGCGTAAATGTCAAATTGCGTTGGTTGTGCCCGAAATGCGGCGCACCGCGCGGCGAAGTGAAAAGCGGGCGGTCATACGACGGCTCCCGCATACTGTTTTGCGATACATGGCAAAACCCCTGCGGACACGTTGACAAGTACGCCGATGTACGCGCGGAGGCGGCGGCAAACGGGTTAAACGGCGACGTGATGTCGGGGGGGGG
>CATKAP010000014.1 GCA_949746255.1 uncultured bacterium | reverse complement strand
TGCAAGTCAGTAATCTTATTTTACTCTGAGGTATTTTTTTCTCAACCTTCTTTCTTGGAATTCCCTATACTTGAATTATACAGGAAGCTCCTATAAAAACTACAAATTCTCCAAAGAGTTTTTAGATTTTTTATAGTATGGCACAAAGTCAGACTTTAGTTAAGGCAAGGGATTTGACGCTTACGATTGCTCTATTACAGGGATGGATACATTCTAGCTGACGAGATCTACTTTGACAACATCCTGAACAGTTGCAGCACCTTCGGATTTACTGTTGGAATCCGGGATAGCATAGCCACATTTTCGGAGCTTGCTGACCCAGTTATAAAAAGTACCTGCATTGATGCTCTGCCTTTGGCACCACTGATAATCGGAAAGCCCGTTTTGACGGCATTCCATGATGAGATTGATCTGCTCATCTTTTCTTACAATTCGTTTTTGGCATAATGATTGTATTCTTTGATTAGAGTAAAACATTTGTGTCTAGCATTCCAAATGGAGTAAAATGTTTGTGTTTCCTAGCAATCATTATAAAGAATTTAGTAAGTAGATGAAATCTACCCCGAAATTAAGCGCTTACTTCCATCTACCATTTCTTTTACCATATAAAGGGTTTAAATGCGCCGGATTAGTATTTCCAAAACCAAGACCTCTTTTGATTGCATTTTTTCTTGCTAAATCTCATTGGTAAGGATCTTTATATCTATTCTTTGCGGAAATTGAAATATTTTTCTTGTGTTCTTCTGAAAATATAATTCCTTTCTGACACATAGGATTATTTATTGCACCATTCTTTTTTCCTCTGGATAAAGCCTCTTCTGTTTTATGATTAAAATTATATTTCGAAGATATGCTTTCTAATGCTCTTTATGTTCTGTTTGGAAAGAATTTATCAATTATTTCTTGATTAGTGTAATCTTTTATATGGATTTTAATAAATACAAATCATCAGCGTTCCATTCGTCATTAGTACGATGACTAATGCAATGACATGTTGATATTTAGCATTACAACAACTTCCTATTCGGAAGCTGTTGTAAACTTAGGATACAATGAACTCAACTTTACTCTGGCATCGGTA
>CATKAP010000013.1 GCA_949746255.1 uncultured bacterium | reverse complement strand
TTTTCCAATCTAATATATTACATTGCCCATACTCATTATCACCAACTGCCACTACTGTTCTATCTTCTTTTAGCCCTACCGTATAATAACCTCCCGCAGAAATACCAACAATATTTTTCCAATCTGATACGTCACACTGTTCAAACAAATTATCACCAATAGCAACCACTATTCCACCCGCTTTTAACCCTACTGTATGAAAATTATTTGCTGAAACAGAAATTATATTTTCCCAATTAGATACATCGCATTGTTTATCCATATTATTACCAACTGCAACAACCGTTCCATCTTTTTTTAAGCCTAATGTAAATCTATAACCAGCAGATATTGCAACTATATCAGTCCATTCACTAATTTCTTTTGCCGAATTACCTGTTTCCGTGGTTACGACTGTTCCATCTGATTTTAAACCAACAATGTGAGAGTCACCTGCTGAAATAGCAATAATATCACTCCGCCCGTTGTTCTTATCCAAATTTACATTTGGCAATGTTGTAACACCGGTTTTGTCTTGTTTTAATGCTACAGTGTATGGTGTAGCACCAATATCTTCTGATGTTCCCCCACCGGCATCAATATCAATAATATTTGTCCACTCGTCTTTATGATTTTCAATATATTCTAACTGCTTTTTACTACCAAGTCCTGTTATATGAATTTCTCCATTTGAATCTAATCCAACAGTATGTCTCCAACCAGTTGAAATTGCAACAATATCAATCCAATCGTCTATATCTGCTTGAAGATCTCCGTTATGACCTTGAGCAACTAAGGTTCCATCCGATCTCAATCCTATTATATATTGTTGTCCTGAAGAAATGGCGATAACATCAATCCAAGTTTTTGTGCCAACATAATATTCAGGTATTTTACCTGCCATAACAACAGTACCATCTTCTTTTAAACCCAATACAAAATTTCCTTTAACAGAAATTGATATAATATCATTCCAAGTTTCAAGTTCATCTTTCCATGAGTATTCATCATTACCGGCCCAATATACTTTTCCATTTCTTATCATTCCAACCGAAGAGCGAATTCCAGCGGAAATAGTAGTGGCTTGTTGTAGTC
>CATKAP010000012.1 GCA_949746255.1 uncultured bacterium | reverse complement strand
TCTGAAGATGGAGACGGGGACTTTTACCAGCAGGGATACTTATGCAGGAAGAGTACGGGATATCATAAGCCAGAACCGGTATACTTATGCGGAGAATAATCCGGTAACTTTTGCGGATCCCAGCGGGCATAAAAAGATTGGGGCGATTATCGGAAGTGCTTTTAGCAATGTGGCAGGAACTATAGGGAATACGAATACAGGAAAAAAGCCTAGTGGTGGTATGGGAGCAAATGCAGGGAATGCGGCTCAGAGTGGTGCAAAGGGAGCAGGCGCTATAGCGAATACTGCAAAGAATACAATCAGTAGTACTGTTGGTAGCAACAATAATTCCAAGGGTAAGGGAAACTCTGGAGGAACCTCAAGTCTGCTAGATAATATTAAGATTTATAATGGGATGGATTATTATAATAATATTTTATTGTGGACGCCGATACCTACTTTAATGAGCAGTTCGGGAGGCTCTATGACTTATGCGGAGAGTGTTGCGGCTAAGGAAGAAGCGGCTAGGTGCATGGGATATGAGTATGTAGCTGTAAATTACCAGGAAAAAATAGAATGGGATGAAATTTTGGTAATAAATAAAGACGATTGGTTTTATATTCCCAAAGAATATTCAGAGATTGTATTGGATATAAATAACGGGATTATTACAGAACAATTTCATTATCCGGGAATGGATTGGGGAATAGTAGGTGCGGGAAATTATAAAGATGAATCAGCTAGGCAATGGGGAGGTGTATATCAAGTGGCTGTTGGACCAGGAATTTTAAATCCTAAATATCCTAATACAGGAGGGGTTTTGGACACAGATTATGCAGAGGTAGCTAGTATAACACTTATATTAAGAAACAAAGCAACAGAAATGTGGGAAATTATGGAGTGTGTGATAATAGATGAAAAAGCTCATACATATAATAATTATCCTGACGGACATCAGAATGGTTCATTACCTTATGTAGCAGTGGCGGGAATTGAAAATGGTAGAGTACAGACTGCAATTTCTTATCCCTGTTCAGTTAATGCAAAAAAATCAGATGCGTTTGCACCAGGGCATATGGATGGTAGTGTAATTGA
>CATKAP010000011.1 GCA_949746255.1 uncultured bacterium | reverse complement strand
TGTCAAAATAATTCTGAATGTATCGTTCAAAGAATCCAGGATTCCGAAATTGTATCTCAAAAATAATTGCAGCAATATATTCGAAAGAGCTTCCAGATGCTCCTTGTTCGCATTTATAGAAAAGTTCGTCGGCTATAAATCTAAAAAAGTTGAGTTCTGGCTCTTGTTCAAAAATATATTCAAGTAGTCGTGTTTTTCCGACACCAGACCGACCTTCAATCCATACTGCGGTTTCCGCTTTGCTATTTATGTTTTGAATAGCTTCCTTCAATATGAGACAAGCATCCTTACGATCAAAAAAATTATGCATATCGTATCACCCAATCATTTCCTTGAGGTGGATATATAAATGATATTAACACATTATTTTCCAAGTTTAAAAGAAAATCAGACACTTCCAAAACGAGAATTATTTAAATCATTTACTGAATATACAACACTAGAACAAGAAGCTATAGCGACACAGCTATCATGTTGCTCTGGGCGTGCTTTGTGTAGATTTAGCCAGCTTGATAAATATATAGAAAGAAGAAATTTAACCGAGCAGTGGCTATACGCTGCATTTTTGAAAATTGGGGGGCGGCCATTGTCTCCTCACCCTTTTTATTTTGTCCTTGGGGAAAACAAGCAATTAAAACAGGATTTTGGATTAAATGCAGGGGAGTTAATTTTAGATACGACTCAAATTAATAAATTTGATATTAGTTTTACCCTTGGTGATAGTGTAGGTCTTTATTTTTCATCTGGACAAAGACAACTATATTCGTTAGAGGAGATTGAAACAGTTTCTGGTAACTCAACCTTTGTTCGAGAGCAAATGGCATTATTAGAACAGCATCATCATTACATAGAAGCGCAGTTATGGAACAAAAGCTATCTTAGCAAGGCACGGATAATTAAGTATTATCCTGTCTTTATCATCTATTATATCACAGTCTATAGCCATTTGCTAGAGTATTTTTATGAAAATCAGAATCTCGTGAAAAAATGGAGGTATACACGACAAATACATCGCGCCTAAGCAAATTGGTTTTTTTGCGCTAGGTGGATACGAAGAAC
>CATKAP010000010.1 GCA_949746255.1 uncultured bacterium | reverse complement strand
GCTTTTCGATATAAACCAAAGCATTGACAATTAATTTAGATTATGGTATTATTTGTACATACCACACAACTCAATAATGTCAATAGGGGTGCTATATGCCAATAAGCACTTCCTTTCTCCTATTGGCGGAGTTGTGTGGTAACAATGTGGAATGTGCTATTGGGTGCGTTCCATTGGGGGCGCACTTTTTTTATTGCCCCGAAAATATTACATAAGAGGGGTGGTAAAAATGTGAGAATAATTTTAGTAAAAGCAATGAACAAAAATCATAAAAAATAGGAGAAAATTAAAAATGAAAAAATTTAAATATGTTTTAGTTGCTATTGCATTAATATTAATATGTTCTTTTAGCTTAGTAGCTTGTAATAAATGTGAACACATTAATAAAACAATGATAGAAAATACGGCTACTTGTGAAAGTGACGGTGAAATATCTTATAAGTGTAATGATTGTAATAAAACCATTATTGAAACAAGCAAAGCAAAAGGACACGATTATAGTGTTTTTGTAAAAGATAGTGCAACTTGTACAGCTTCAGGATATATAACAAATAAGTGTTGTCGTTGTAATTCCACAAAAGATGTTTTTAGTGCTAAGAAAGAGCATAATTACAAAGGTGCAAAATGCAGTATTTGTAGTGGTTTAAATCCTGATTATGAGAAAGTAACCGTGAGTTACTCATCAGGAACTTATAGGTATAGTACAATTTTTGAACGGTTACTTGATTTTACAAAATACAATTTGACTTGTCGAGTTAATGTTACCGAAGCAAGTAAAACTACATCATTTTCCGTAAGCGGAAATTTAAAAAAATTTTCTTTAAAATCATTTAGTGTAGCTATATATGATAATAATAATGTGTTATTGGGGTCTGGTGGTATAATTTTGTCGCCTACGGGTCCTTCATCAATTGTATCAAGAGATATAACATTAACAAGAGCAATTCAGTCTAATGAAATATGTTATATTTCAATAACTACAACAGCATAAACTTAAAATTGAAATGACATAATTCCTTTTTAGGAATTATGTCATTTTTAATAATATTTTAAT
>CATKAP010000009.1 GCA_949746255.1 uncultured bacterium | reverse complement strand
TACATGGCAAAACCCCTGCGGACACGTTGACAAGTACGCCGATGTACGCGCGGAGGCGGCGGCAAACGGGTTAAACGGCGACGTGATGTCGGGGGGGGGTAAATGATAAACCCATTGACCGACCCGCCGATAATCGAAGTCGACAAGGTGTACAACCTTGATTGTTTTATCGGTTTACAGCAAATGCGGGCACAAGGAATTGTCGCCGATTGGCTTATCACTGACCCGCCGTACGGTATCGGCATTGACGGTCAAAAAGAATACGCCGCCCGCAACCCGAAACACAGCCGCAAGGCGCACACACAAAAGGCGTGGGACGCGGCACCGCCCGACAAACGATATTTTGACGCGATGTTTGCAGTGTCCCGCAATCAAATCGTTTTCGGCGCAAACTACTTCAACGAATATTTGCCGCAAGGCAAAAAAGGTTGGGTTGTATGGGACAAAGGGCAACGCGGGTTGACAATGTCCGATTGCGAGTTGATATTCACATCGACGGACAACCCCACGCGCATTATCACACACAACCGCGTTGACTTGCTGAAGGACGGCACCTTCCACCCGACACAAAAGCCGTTGTCGGTGCTGATTGATTTATTAAACGCGTTTACGAACGAGGGCGACGTTGTGCTTGACCCGTTCGCGGGCAGTTTTACAACCGCCGTTGCGTGCCACAAACTCGGTCGGCATTACATCGGGTTTGAACTTGACCCCGACTATTACGCGCAAGGTACGGCGCGACTCAATGCCGTAAAAGCGCAAGTATCAATATTTGACATTATAGGAGGCAATCAATGAAAGTTGCAGATTGCGAAAAATGCAAACATCACGAGCGGCGCACGTGGTCGCACCCGCATTATTGCGCGAATTATCACACAATCGGTATGTCGCACGCATACGCCTATTGCACAAAGCATTGCAAGCGTTGTGCCGATGTAAAAAAGTGCGACGAGGCGACAAAATGAAAATCGGGTTGCTTGATGTCGATAAGGGCAAGACCTTTCCAAATCTTGCTTTAATGAAAATATCGGCATATCACAAAGGAC
>CATKAP010000008.1 GCA_949746255.1 uncultured bacterium | reverse complement strand
GAAAAGAAGCAGTCCGAGCGGGACGAGGTCTATGCCCTGCGGGACAGGATGACAGACGAGGTATCCATGGATGGAGACAAATTCCAGCAGTATCTTGATATACAGAGCCGTTTCCGCAGATATTCCGTGGGAAATGTCCTGCTGATTATGGCGCAGAAACCTCAGGCAACCAGATTGAAGGACTTTGACGGCTGGAAGGAGAACCGGGTGTCCATCCGCAGGAATGAGAAGGGCATACGCATCCTGGAGCCGGGGGACGAATACCAGCGGGATGATGGGACATGGGGAACATCCTACAACGTGAAAAAGGTGTTTGACATATCCCAGACCAAGGCGAAGAAACAGCCCGAAAGACCGAAGCCGGAGGAAAGAAATGTGATGGTGGCACTGGTAAGCCGCACCCCGGTTCCTTTACAGAGCGTGGAACAGTTAGGGGATTCTAGCATGGGAGCCAGGTTTGACGAGATGCAGAATAAGATTTTTGTCAAGAAAGGAATGAGCGGAGAGGATATTTTTCGTTCTGTCACACAAGAACTTGCCCATGCAGAACTGGCGATGGGAATGGAGCCGGGAGAGTACACAAGGGAGAATAATGCGTTTCGTGCCTACTGCGTCTCCTATATGCTTTCTAAACAGTATGGCTTTTCTACGGAGCAGTTTTCCTTTAAAGAACTGCCGGGTGGGTTTGCAGAAGCGCAGTCCCAGGACGTGCGGGAGGAACTGGGCGTGATCCGTGACGTGGCAGAAAAGATTTCCGGCAGGATGTCCCGGATACTAAATCAGGAACGGAGCCAGAAAGAGATGGAGCAGGAACGATAATGACAACGGGAGGGCATAGCCTATGAGGGAAAGAAAGCGGCTTGTGAGGTTGCCAGAGGCGGAGCAGGGCATTGTGATACGTTGTCTGGATGAAAAACGGACAGCGTTATTGCAGGAGGAAAAAGATACCGATGCCGTAGATGATATCCTCCTAAAAATCATGGATGCCCCTGTCGTAAAGGTCAGAAGGGAAAGGGGGGCATATGCGCAGAGATGAG
>CATKAP010000007.1 GCA_949746255.1 uncultured bacterium | reverse complement strand
TACACGGAGGAGCAGCTCTACAATCTGTCCCAGAAGATCATCAGCAGCGAGAAGAAAGCCAAGAGCAACAACTGCTTCTTCGGTGAGGCCTATAACGTATCTTATACGGACGTTTATGACTTCTGCTCCAAGAAACAGAGCCTGAAGAAGTGGGAAATTGAGCTCGGCATTCACCATCAGGAGCTGGGCCTTCCCTGGGATCAACCGGTTCCCGAGCATCTGTGGCAGAAGGTTGCAGAATATTGCGACAACGATGTCATTGCAACTGAGGCGGTGTTCAATGCTCGTAAGGCCGACTTTGTGGCTCGTGAGATCCTGGCAGACGTGGCCGGCATGACAGTTAATGACACCACCAACACCTTGACTACCAAAATTATATTTGGCGGCAACAAGAAACCTCAGGATCAGTTCAACTACCGTGACATGGGCGATACGAACCAGATTTATGATCCAGACCGAGACCTGCCTTTCGAGATGGGCCCGAAAGAGTTCGACGAGTTCACGGCTTTCGACAAGAAGGGCCGTCCTATCTTCCCGGGCTACAAGTTCGAGAATGGTAAGTCCATTTATCGCGGTGAGGAAGTTGGCGAAGGTGGGTACGTTTATGCCGAGCCTGGTATGTATGGCAACATTGCTCTGCTGGACATCGCCAGTATGCACCCGTCGAGCATCATTGCCGAAGTCCTGTTTGGTCCTGAATTCACTAAACGGTTCCAGGAAATCCGTGATGCCCGCGTGGCCATCAAGCATAAGGACTTCGAGAAAGCGAAGAAGATGCTGAATGGCGCATTGGCGAAGTACCTGACGGATGAAGGAGCGGCCGCTGACTTGGCTCAGGCGCTGAAAATCGCAATCAACTCGGTGTACGGACTGACCTCGGCCAGCTTCGAGAATCCCTTCCGGGACAACCGGAACAAAGACAATATCGTTGCCAAGCGTGGAGCCCTGTTCATGGTCAACCTCAAGCATGAGGTCCAGAAACGGGGCTTTACTGTTGCCCACATCAAGACCGACTCCATCAAGATCCCCGATGC
>CATKAP010000006.1 GCA_949746255.1 uncultured bacterium | reverse complement strand
TTGATTTAAAGCAATTTTTCGAAAGTGTAGATTGTGATATACCGGAAAAACTCCAAATAGAACATTATATAGATGAATTGCACGAAAAGTATCAGCAAAAAACTATAAAAAGAAAAATTGCCAGAATTAAGGAATTCTATAATTATTTGGAAGAGGAAGAAATAGTTCAGGAAAGTCCTTTCCGAAGAATTCGTGTTAAGTTTAAAGAAAACATTATTCTTCCGAGAATTATTCCAAGAGAAGAAATAGAAAAATTGTTAAATTGTATGTACAAATATACAACTTTCTGCAGAAAAAAAGATTATAACAGTGCTTTAAGAGATATCGCAGTTATAGAGCTTCTTTTTGCTACTGGAGCCAGAGTTTACGAAGTTTCAAATATCAAGGCAGATTGTATTGACTTATCTTCCGGGCAGGTTCGTTTTATGGGAAAGGGAAGTAAAGAACGTTGTGTACAGATTGCCGATTCTAAAATTTTAAAATTGCTCAGGAAATACTATGATGCAAACTTGTCTGAAATTGAAAAAAGCGGTTATTTCTTCATTAATAGATTCGGAAAACGGTTTTCGGAAGAATCTATCAGGGAAATGCTAAGTCACTACACAAGCCGGGCCGGAATTACAAGAAAAATCACTCCGCATATGTTTCGCCATTCCTTTGCTACATTTTTAATAGAAGAAGGAGTTGATATTAGCTGTGTACAGCATATTTTAGGACATAGCTCTATAAAAACAACGCAAATATATATTCACATCGCTACCAGTAAACAGGCAGAGATTTTACAAAATCTGCATCCACGGAAACATATGAATGTCGGATATGTGGCGTAAAGCTTAAGTAATCAATGTATTTTTTAAGCCGGCTTGATCAGGCGGCTTTTTTGGATTGCAGAAATAATTAAAATTTCCTTGCATTTTTTCTATAGGTTAGGGTATAATACAAAATGAAATTCGCGTATAAGGGGAAAGTGGATTATTAATTCAGAGAACCCGGGATAATCCGGGATTATCCCGGGCTCCCCCCGGAAAACA
>CATKAP010000005.1 GCA_949746255.1 uncultured bacterium | reverse complement strand
TTTATTAAAGCTGATATTTTGTATAGCGTTGATTTTCATAACATCCTCTTATTCGGCATTATTTTCCGGTTTTACCTTTTTAATTTTTAAAACATCATTCTCTACAATACATTCAATTTTATCAGTTTCCGGATTAATTTTCAAAAGTTGTAAAATTGTATTGTTTATAAAAAGTGCCCAGCCGTTTCCGGATTTCATAAGTTTTCTTTCCATACCTTTGCCCTTTACTTAGTTGAATACTAGACAAAAGCATAGTAAATCTATATAATTAATGATACTTGGTTAATAACAAAGTATAAAACAAAGTTAATGGGAAAATTATGTCAAAAAAATCACAAAGCAACGAAAACGCAGAAATAATACGTATTTTAAAACTGCTTATAAAAATAGCCAAAAAGGATAAAATGGTACCGCTAAGGTATATTATTATATTGGAATATTTTAAAAAGATGTATGAAACAGATATCAGAAAAGATGAAACATTAAGAATTGTTATCAAGATTAAGGAGATAAAAAATGAGCTTTGATACTATGCTTAAAATAAGTAGTTTTACCTCTTCATTTTTTTAAACAGCTTTGTTAATTTTAGCAAAGATGTATAGGTGGAAAGAATAATCAGTTTTTCACCCGGCCGCTGCCTGTCTACAGCTTCTTCAAGTTGTCTTTTAATATTTGCATCAATGAGCATAAGGCTTATATCACACCCTGCATATTTTAACCTTAGTGCCATATCATCAGCCCTTGAGCCTGTAAGATAAATGCTTCCGTTGAAGTCTTTAAGGCTTTCAAAATCCGAATCCCAAAGCCAGCTTACATCACGGCCATCGGCATAATTATCATTTATTGAAATTAAAAGATTTGTATTTTCGGTATTTTTTAAACCCCTTAATACCTCACTTGCCCCTACAGGGTTTTTAATTAAATAAACGGTTGCAGGTTTCTTTTTTAAATATACATTTTGATTTCTGCCAAAAGCAGGTTGGTAGTTTTCAAGTGCTTTATCTATAAAACGCCGCTCTATGCCGTTT
>CATKAP010000004.1 GCA_949746255.1 uncultured bacterium | reverse complement strand
ATCAAATCAAGATATTGCCAATCTCTTTCGTCCAACAACTTGTTAAACGTCTTCTGCAAGGACTTGTAAATAGCATTGAAATTTTGTTTTAAACAACTTATAGCAGGTTGATTTTCCTCATCGCATTGAGCGAAAATCTCTCTGCATTCAATTACGTTGTTAAGACTTTCCTCATATTCTTCCAATTCGTTTTTATCTGATTTGCCGCAATGCTTTCTTGCGCTAAGTACTCTTAATGGCTTATACAAGCTTAACAAACATATTACCGCTATTACAATTCCTACAATAGCAAGCGGCATTATTGATTTTAATATTCCGACTACAGCTAAAATAATCGTCAAACTCAAAATTATCAAAGTTACCGCAACTACGATATTAAGCCTCTTTGACGAGTTTGTTCTCGTTTCACAAGATTCCGACTGTTCTTTCTTTTTATTGTTTAAATATTCTTCAGGTTCGGACGTTTTCAGCCACTCAAAAAACACTTCTTCGCCTTTCTTGTACTGAACGTCTTTTTTCTCCTGTAATTTACTGACTTTTGCTAAATATTCAGGATCGTCATGGTCTTCATACTCATCATCTAAATCGGATATTTCACAATCGTAATCCACGTCGAATTTGCATGGCGCCCATTTGGTCTGTTTTTGCAATTCTTTAAGCGTTTTAAATTTCTCGCGATCAAAACTTGCCCATCTACCGATTTCCTCCCCATTGATTACGCTATAATTATATTCCCCCAGACCGAACTTCCAACGTCTGTTTCTTATTGCGTCGCTTTTTATTTTGTTCACATTCTCTTCAGTTTGCGCAAGTTCGTCGGCGCTTTGCGATATTACCGACAGACCTGCTCGCAGGGCGTACAAATCGCCAAGCGTATCGTTGTTTTTTGCTGCATCTTCCATACTCTTTTCTCTCCTTTTGATTAAATAAAAATAGGCATCCCAAAAGAGATGCCCACACAAGGTATCCCTTTCGATTGTTTTGCACCACAACTCCTCATAAAATCAGGATGAAAGAGAATACACTT
>CATKAP010000003.1 GCA_949746255.1 uncultured bacterium | reverse complement strand
GAGTGCTATGTGGTTGATACGATAACTTTTACTAATGATTTGGGGAGAAGTTATACGGAGGGTGGGTTATTAGCTCAACCTGAATGGATAGATAATTAAAAAGCACCCAAACAAAGGGTGCTTTCAAATTAGTTTTCTTTCTTGAACATTTTCCAATTCAGTAGAACGGCGGTAACGGCACTTGCAACGGCTGATAATGCTGAGAATATAGTTGAAACTGTTAAATAAATCGTTTCATTATAAAAGATACGATATTCCTCTAAAAGGAAATCATCGACAGGACCATCCAACATACTTTTATAAAACTCATTGCAAGATGTCCAATGGTTGTGAGTAGTATTACATAACACGCTTAATGCAATAATGCTTGCGACAAAAACAAAAATTATTAAAACATTAATAGCTATTTTATATTTTTTCATAGATTGCCTCCAAGAAGGATAATATCATAAAAAAATTTGAAAAGCAATAAAAGGAAATTAAAAAATGGCAAAAGAGCAAAATAGAAACTATCCCCCCATAACACCAAATACATATACTATAACATTGCCGGTAGGTGAAGAATTTGAATTTGTTTCCGCACATACTATTTTTCCTTATCAAATTTATACTAGTTATAGCCCTATAAGTAAAAATCACGAAACTTATATTCAAGATGTATATATAGATAATGAAAATGTTTTTCACAATCAATATAGAATAAGGCACAATCCTCAGGGTACTGCTTACAAAGGGGAAAATATAGGCTTTAAAATAAAATTAAAAGAAAATTCTATCTATAAAGTTGTGTATACTTATGATGCTTTTAGCCAACGCAATACAAGCAAAGATTATAGTTTTACGAATACAGTAGAATACACTTTTGCGACTGTCGAAAATAAACTCCCCCTCAAAAAGTGGTCAATAACCGACATAATCAACCGTACGCTTGACCTCGCCGAACCTCTCCGCAAGGGCGAGAAGTCGCGCTTCCGCTTAAACGCAAGGCAAGCAGAGCGTTTTGATAAAATTC
>CATKAP010000002.1 GCA_949746255.1 uncultured bacterium | reverse complement strand
CCATTCAAAACACGCAATTTTATTTTAAAAAAGGGTTAACGTGGTCGGCACTTACATCAGGAGGTTTTTCCGTTAGATTTACTGCGGGAGGAGCGTTATTTGGCTCGGGTGGATATTGTGCATTTGCCGATGACGAAAAATTGTTTTATATACTTGCGCTAATGAATAATAAAGTAAACAACATTTTTGTTTCTATTGTGTCACCAACATTAAACTACGAAGTTGGACATATAAAAACAATTCCAGTTATTTATGATGAAAGCAGGCTGAAAGATGTGGATTATATTGTCGAGGATAACATACAAAAAACAAAAACAGATTGGGATTCTTTTGAGACCTCATGGGAATTCAAAAAGCATCCGTTAATTTAGAAGGAGAAATAATATGACATACAGCCAAATAGAAAGAATTGAAAATTTTATATCGCAAATAAAAACTCTTAAAACAGTGGCTGGGGAGATACTGATTATGAAATCGTTGGTGATGAATTCAAAGCGGAATTGGAAAAAGTTCATTTTATGATATCGTCAAGTGTTCCTGAATATAAACCGGAATGTATCAATTGGAATAGGGCGTATGTTACTAATTCATATGGTAGTTACCCATACGGCTATTATAACTCGCAAGAAATTGACAGAATTGCCGATATAATGTTATCTTGCTTAAATGGGATTTTGAGTTCTATTCCCGAATATCCAATGATATGCAGTTTGAAAGAAGATATTGCCGAAGGAAAAGCTAATACAAAAAAGTCAAAAGTTTCGTACATAGTAAGAATGAATGAAAAGTATTCTTCGATTCTATCATTTTCCAATGAGGTAAATGATCTGGTTAAGAGAGTTTCGTCGGGGCAAGATAGCGGAGGGCAAACACTCATAGACTCTCTTTATCAAGGGGTGATAGAAAATCTTAAATTATATTTAAACGATATTTGTTCGGATAAGTCGAACAAGAGCGAAAAGGCATCTCCATTACAAATAAATGTAAATCAAAATAACAACCAAACTGT
>CATKAP010000001.1 GCA_949746255.1 uncultured bacterium | reverse complement strand
GCTAAAATAAATGAGAGAATAGACAAAGACATATTAATCCAATCAGATGCTTCCATAAGTATTACCTTTTAAATTACTGTTTATCGTACGATTATTATAGCAAAAATAAAATACTTAATCAAGCAAACAGTAAGACACTCGTAGATTTCTTTCAAATAACAAAGAAAATGACAGATAAGACAGTTGTTCTTATCTGTCAACTAATGTGTTTAGTTGATAAAATACTGCCCTTTAATTATACATTATTCAATCTATATTCAGACTCAATCATTAACGCTTTATTTTTCATATCGACAATTACCATATAACCGCATTTGTAATTGTATCCGTAATCATAATTGGTCATATCTTTTAACCGCGCTTTATCGCTGCTATAACCATAACGGCTATTTGATTTTTTCATCTCTACGCAAAAAAGATTATCAAATCCGTATTCTGTTTGTCCCCTTTTGTGTACTATAAGGTCTACGACAATTAATTTATCGTGCAAAAATTTTGGCGATTTGTCTTTTCCTTTTGCACCTCGATTATATTCTACATCAACCGTATATTCGCTAAACTGAGATGTCATAAGTGCTTGCTGTATATAACATGCAAGTCTACCGCAAATACAACGTTCACTCAAATCATTCTCAATCAAATATAAATCATTCTCATTAAACTTGTTAATAGCCGTTTCCAATATATTCCTTATTGCTTCCATATTTAATTTCTCCTTAGAGTACCCGATAAATTTCCAAGCAAGTATTTACAATATCCAACCGACTCAACAATTCGCTTAATTTTTCTATTGTTGAATATTTATATCTAATAGCGTCATTCACTTTCGTGAAATTCTCATCGCTATATGTCAACGCCAGAAGCTCAACTGTTCTTTTATATGATAAAACGTCAGCTCCTTTCATACTAAAACCGGCATCGAGTATTTCAATCAAAGATATTAAATCAACTATTTCGTCGGTAAACTCCAAATCCACACGCTTCAATAAAAAGTCGCCAATCGTCTTTT